>JAKEHA010000276.1 GCA_022615275.1 Candidatus Latescibacterota bacterium | reverse complement strand
TAGCAGTCGATTGAGCGGTTTCCCCAGCACATGGCCGAGGAAGATGCGGATCGGGCCGCCGTGCGTGATCAGGAGCATATGCTCGCGCGGGTAGCCCGCCAGGAGGGAGTTCCACACGCTAAGCGTGCGTGACTGTAGTTGTACCAAGGGTTCTGCGCCGGATGGAGGATGCTTGAGCGGGTCTTGCCAAAAACCGATCAGCGCTTCGGGCTGATCCGCCATCAGTTCGGCGGCAGACCGTCCTTCCCAGGCACCGAAGTGCAGCTCGCGCAAGTCCTCGTGGATCTCAAGCGGTATGGAACGGCGTCGTGCAAGCGCCCGTGCGAAGTCGGCGCAGCGGCCGAGGGGTGACGTGACGATACGGTTCCAGTGAAGTTCAGTCCCCACGACCGCCCACATCTGCGCCCAACCTGCGGCCGTCAGGGGATCGTCGGTGCTCCCCCGAAAGCGCGCGCCGAGGGCACCCTCCAAGTCGAAGTCGGTGTCGGGCGCGAGATCGAGAATCGGAACGATCTCGACGAAGATGTCGAACGGGTAGTTGGCGAAGATGTAGTCCAGCCCCACCGGAAAACGAACCCCGACGATGTCGTCGCGGGGGTCTTCCCGGAAGATGACGCGCGCGCCCACGCCGAAGAACAGCGGCATCTCGTCGCTGTTGTTCAAGTCGATCAGGTCGTAGCGGTGCCAGAGATAGTCCCCCTGCAAGTGGAGGTCGTTCTCGTCCGACAGCGACCACGCGAGCGCGAACTCGAGCGCGTTGGTCCGGTTCATGAACATCTTGAGGTCGATTCCGGTGGGCTCGCCGACGATGAAGCCAACGCCCACGCGCTTGTTCTGACTCTGCTGGGCCGAAGCCGGGGCGGCCGCCGAAACCAAGAGCAAAACCGCCACCAGGGCCAGTAAATGCTTTCGAATCATGAAGTCTCCTCGACTGGTTTGGAACGGTCGAAACGGTTATATTAGCCCGGTGTTGAAGAAGGTCGACGCCGGGGGCGTCGACGGCCGGGATCATACGCATGCGGGCGCCGGCCGAGCAACCCCCGAATCCCAAGGACTGTAATAATCGCAACTCGGGTATCTGTCGGAGGAATAACGAATGATTTTCGATCCGCTCTACATGTTGGTGATTGGCATCGGCATGATCTTGAGCATTTGGGCCAGCCTCAAGACCAAGGGGACGTTCCACAAGTACAGCCAGTACACGACGAACGCGCGCATGACCGGGGCCGACATTGCCAAGGCCATCTTGCGCGACGCCAACATCCACGACGTCACCGTCGAACCGGTGCGCGGGACACTCACCGACCACTACGACCCGCGTACCAAGACGCTGCGCTTGAGCGAAGCGGTCTTTGCTAGCGCGAGCATGTCGGCGGCCGGAGTCGCCGCGCACGAAGTCGGCCACGCGATCCAGCACGCGCAAGCGTACGGACCGCTGAAGTTCCGGTCGGCGTGGGTTCCCGTCGCGAACCTGGGCGGCGGCATCTCCATCTTCGTGCTGATCGCGGCCGCGCTGCTCGGCGGCGCCGCCACCGCGACCGGTCACAACCTCGCGATCTTGGGCGTGGTTCTGTTTGCGTGTACGACCGTGTTCACGATGGTGACGCTGCCGGTCGAGTTCGACGCGAGCAAGCGCGCGCTGGCGACACTTCGACGCGGCGGGTACCTGACCCCCGACGAGCTCTCGGGCGCGAAGAAGGTGCTCGACGCCGCGGCCCTCACGTACGTGGCGGCCTTCGTCACCTCGGCGCTTACACTCTTGTATTGGGCGATGCGGCTCGGCCTCCTGGGCGGGCGCCGCAACGAATGATTCGATCGATAGTCAGATTTTCGGATCGGGCCCCCGCGATCATCGTCGCGGGGGCCCTTTCTGCAATCCCAACCTTTCCAAATCGGGGACGAACGTGCTAGTCTCCATCGACCCCTGCTGCACCCTATGCATCTTAGGTTTGTCCCGCACCTCGCGATGCTGCTCTCATGCGCGTCGATTGGTTGTTCCGACCTCGGCGACCCCCGCCAACCCATGGCGGTCGACGATGCGGCGATTTCGTTCGCGAGGGACGTGCAGCCGATTTTCAACGCGCGCTGTGTGGTCTGCCACGGCGCCGTGAACCCGCTCCCCGCCGGCCTCGATTTGCGCGCGGGCAACAGCTACGCGCATCTGGTCGGACGCACCAGCACGGGCTACGCGCCCAATCTGCGCGTGAGTCCCGGCGACACACTGGCGTCGGTGATCTACGGCAAGATCACCGGCACCAACTTCGGAGAACAGATGCCGCCGGGTTTCTTCTTGATTCCCCCGTCGGAACGCGATCGTATCGTGGCGTGGATTCTGGCCGGGGCGCCCAACAATTGAAGGCGCGCGCACGCACATCGACCGCGGCGTTGGTGGCGCTGGGCGCGCTGGCGATCACCGCCGGCCTCGCGTGCGCGGTGCCGCGCTACTCCGCGCGCTACGAGCAGAAGTGCGCACTGTGCCACGTCAACCCCTCCGGAGGCGGGATGCGCACGTTGTACGCGTCGCAGTACCTGGTGCCGGAGGAGATGGCGTGGTCGAAGCCCAGTTCGGAAATCCTCGCCAGCATCGACCCCGAGATCGCGAAGCGCATCCAGATCGGGACCGACTTCCGCACCTTGTACACCTACTCGAGCGGGAACGCCGCCACCAACGACTTCTTCCAGATGCAGGGCGACGTCTATCTCAACTTCCAAATGGACGACGCGCTCTCGCTCTACTACGACCAGGGCATCTCGTCGAGCTACGAACTGTTCGGGCTGTGGCAGGGTTTGCCGCTGACCGGCTACGTCAAGGTGGGCCGCTTCGTGCCCGCGTACGGCTGGCGCTTCGACGATCACACCATGTATACGCGCGAGGCGCTCGGCTTCACGCCGCCCATCAATAGCGACGTCGGCATCGAATTCGGGCTGTCGCCGGGACGTCTCGACATGCAGATTTCAGTGGTCAACGGGAATCGTGGCGTGACCTTCGACGACAATCAGAAGCTCGCTGCGGTGCTCAACGCGGCGTATCGCGGGCGCTTCGGTCCGCTCGGTTGGGCCGCGGGTGTCGCGGGGTACTGGGAAGACGGCAACGATGCCAACTTCGGCAGCGGCGGTCCGTACGGGTATCTCACCTGGAACCGGTTGACGTGGCTCGGCGAAATCGACTGGACGCTCGACGACCCGCAGGGCAGCGGACACACGACGGGCTTGGTGGCCTCCAACGAGTTGTCGTATCTGGTGCGGCAGGGACTCGAACTCAAGGCTACCTACGATTTTTTCGACCCGGACTGGAACTTCGAGACGGGGGCGAAACGGCGCGCGGGCGGCGGCGTGTTCGTGCTGGCGAAACCGTTCGTCGCGGTCGAAGCGCTCTATCGAGCGATCCGGTTCGATGACGGGGCCGCGCTCTCGGGCGAAGACCATTGGGAAACGGTTCTACAGCTCCATCTCTTGTACTAGCGGGGTATCGTCATGAAACGTTCAGGGCTGTTCGTGCTGGCCGCGTTCCTGATCTCGGCGCGCGCGGGGGCCGCCGAGTTCGTCGTCAAGGCGGGCGCGCCGAACAAGGTGGTCTTCGTTTCCAAGGCGGCGACCGAGACCTTCGACGGCAAGACCGATCGAATCCAGGGTCGCATCGGGTGCGACCCGGCGGGTGCGATCGACACCGTTACGGTGAACCTCGAGGTCGACATGGCCAGCCTCGACACCGGCATCGGCAAGCGCAACTCGCACATGCGCGAGAATCATCTCGAAACCGACAAGTATCCGAAGGCGATCTTCGCGGGGGCGTCGGTGCTGGGCCCGGAGGGGGCCGCGCTCGTGCCGGGCAAACCGGTGGCGTTCGAATGCGAGGGCGACTTCACGCTGCACGGGGTCACCAAGCGCTTGCGCGTGACGGTGGAAGTGACGCTGCGCGACGCGCGCACGCTCGCGTTCAAGACCTCGTTCAAGGTACCGCTCGCCGACTACAGGATCGAACGGCCGAAGTTTCTGTTCTTGAAGCTCGGCGAAGTGCAGGACGTTACCATCGAAGGCGTCGCCGTCGCCGCGCCGTAGCCACGCATCACGCAGAGCGGCTTCGATAGACCGCGAAGTCGCACCCGCCGTAGGTCCTGTCCCCCACGTGAGCGAAATCTCGGCCCGTCTCGACCGCCTCACGCCAGAGCGGGTTCTGATAGACGATCCACACCTCGCGCGGGTGCGTTGCGAGCGAGCGTCGCAGGCGCGCCATGACCGCGCTCAGCACGCCCGCGTCGAACGGATTGAACAAATACACGACGGTGTCTCCCGGTGCGAACGCGTAATCGGCCGCGTCCATGGCGCGAATGCTGGACGTGAATCGGCGGTTGGTGCGCGCGCGCAACAAGTCCAGGTTGCGCTCGGCCACGCGGCACAACCCGGGCGAATAATCGACGCCGGTCACGTCGTCGAATCCATGCACGACCGCGAGCATGCAGGCACGGCCCTTACCGCACCCGATATCGACGAAGGTCCCGTGGCTCGGCACGCGCGCGGCGCGCAGCGCGCGGCGAAAGGGAATCGCGAGCGTGGGCTCATAGCGGATCCCGCGCGCGAGATTGCTGCTCTGGACGTCGCGCAGGTCCGTGTTCTCGACCATTGTCCGCGTGTCGGTGCCGAAGGCCCAGTCGAAATGGCGATCGGCGAGTCTGGCGGCCGCGCCCGATAGACGACGTCGCGCCAGGCGCAGGGTTGCGACGACGCCGCGCGCGCGGAGACTCTTTCGAAGTCGAGATATCATTGCACCGTGGTTCGAGCGCGCGCATTCGTTCGCGGCGTCGTCATGCGAAGTCGGGGGTTGACAGCGGGCCGCGTATCGATCATCATATGTCCCAAGCTGCCCCACACTATACGCGGCCACCCCTCGCCGGGACAACGATCCCCAAGGAGTTCGCTCCGTCCTTCTGCTACCGCCCGCCGGTGATCAACCATCGGCACCATCGTTTCGAAATAAGCAAAGCGGGGACCCATTGCGCCTTCTGCTGGAAAACGAGCGCGTTCGCGAGCGCTACGCGGAACTCGTCGCGCACTGCGAGACGGCGACCGTGTATCAAACCACGGCCTGGCTCGAGGTGTGGAAGCGCCTCGGCGCCGACGTCGCCTTCGTGGAGGTCGACGACGCCACCATGGTGCCGTTCGTGTGCCGCGGCCGCGGCGCGTTGCGGCGCGCGTACTCGCTTCCGTTCGATACCTACGGCGGTCCCGTGACTGCACATCCCAACGGCCCGGTGTCCTTCGAGCGCGCGGTGGAGCCGCTGGGTAACGCGTCCGCGCGCGTGGTCGACTTCGGGTCGCGCATGGCGTCGTCGAACGGCGCGGCGCGGCGGGTGACGTCGCACGTGGTCGATCTGTCCAAGGGTTACGAAGGCGCCGCGCGGAACTACTCGGATTCGAACCTCCGGCTCATCCGGCAAGCCCGCGACCACGGCGTGCGCATCGAGACCGTGGAGGACGCATCCCAGGTGCGCGCGTTCTACGCGATGCACCTGCGGACCGTCGCGCGCTACGGCGCGCGTCCGCTTCCGCGGGCGTTCTTCGACGCGGTATTCGCTTCACTGGTGCCGGCCGGCCTTGCGACCTTCTACCTCGCGCGCCACGACGGCACTGCGGTGGCCGGCAACCTCGTGCTGCGTCGGCGCGACCGTTCGTTCGACTGGATGTGGGTCTACGACGACCGGCACCTCCACCTGCGCGCGACCAATCTCATGATCGACCGCGCCATCCGCGACGAAGTCGCGCGCGGCGCGCGGCTCTTGAACCTGGGCGCGAGTCCCAACGATCGCTTGGGAAGCGTGCGCTTCAAGCAGGGTTTCGGCGCCGAGCCCTTCGAGTACACGGTCTACGCGCATACGGGCCGGCTGGTCGCGGCCGCCCGTCGCGCCCGCGAGAGCGCCAACCGATTCGGCGCGCGCCTCCGCGTCCTAGCAGTTCGATAGCAGCACTTGCTTCACGACCCGGACACGGGGCGCGCGCCTCTTTTCACCGCGATTGCGTCGCCAGCGTCATGAGCACGCGCTCCGCTTGCGCCAGATGGCGGCGCTGGTGGGCCGGGATGATGCGGTAGGCCGAGTACGCGTGATACTTGATACTCGCGTTGAAGGGAGAAACGATCTTGATCTTGCCGAGCGCGAGGTCGCCGTGGGCCACGAGTATCGCGATCAGCTCGTTCTGCAGGTCGTCGTACTCGCGCAGGACCTTTTCCTTGGGTTCGATGGTGGGCGGGACGAAGGGATCCGGCGTCTTCATGCGAAAACGCGACTCGAACGACTTCACCAGCAGCCAGCCCCAGAAGTCCAGCTCGTAGGTGGGATTCTTCGCCACCAGAGCATGCGCGCGCGCGTCTTTGAAGGCGGCGCGGAACAAGGGGAGGTACGCGCGCGAGGTGAGGTTCAAGTGCTCGACGCAGCGAGCCGCCGACCACTTCCCCGCGGCGGGGCTGCGGCCCCACGTGGTCTCGTCGACGGTGTCGAGGAGGCGGTGCAGCCGCGACATCGTGTCGCTCAGTTCGTCGCGGAGAGCCGCGACCTTCGATGGAAGCGGTGAGGCGCTCACCTAGACTCCTTCCCAGGCCGAGCGCGGATGATACGACCGGACACCTCGTGGGTCAAAGAAAGTCGGGCACGTTGAGCCCCACCGTACGACGACGCGGTCTCTCCGCGCGTCCCCGCCGGCGGGGGCGAGGAGCGCGAAGAGACCGTGTCTTTGCGAGGGCTACTTCAGCAACAGCATCTTCTTCGTTTCGCTGTAGTTGCCCGCGGTCAGACGATAGAAATACACGCCCGAGGCCTGCGCTGCCGAGCGTTCGTCGCGCCCGTCCCAGGCGGCCTCGTGGGGGCCCGCGTTCTGAACCTCGTCGACGAGCACGCGCACCTTCCGGCCCGTCGCGTCATACACCGCGAGTATCACGTGCTCGCGCCCGGCGAGCGTGAATTGGATCCGCGTCGTCGGGTTGAACGGGTTGGGAATGTTCTGCGCGAGACGCGTCGCCGCCCTCGGGCCTTCGACCGCCGTGGGCGCCTTGATGCGGAAAGTCCCGACGGCCGTGAACCAGCGGCCATCCTCGGGACCCATGCTGCCGACCGTCGGCGTTCCCACAGGACCCGCGTACTCGTTGAAGACCCAGAAGTCCGCCTCGCCGTTGGGACAGATCGCGAGACCGCTGTAGTCCCCCCACCGATTCCGTGTCCCGTTGAAGAAGCGCTTGTAGGGTGCCACCCCCGGCTTCAGGATGTCGGTGGGCGCGATGAAGCCCGGGGCATCGGCGGCCCTGCGCGTTGCGTAATACGCGCCCGCAAAGATGGCCGCATTCGACGCGGAGAAACCGACGGCCATGTTGAGTTCGCAGTCCACCATCACCGATGGGTAATAGGTGTACGTGCCCGGCCCCAGGTCTTCGGCCCCGACGTTGCCCTGGTCGGCGGGCACCAACACGGGGTTGGCGGTGGTATCGATTCGCCACCAATGCGCCGTCGTTTGCCCGGCGTCGGCCCCGGCCACCGGGATGAGCTCGGCGCACGTCCAGATGTTGTTGCTCCTCCAGACGGCGTTGAGCGCGCGACGGTCGTTCACCTCGATGGCGGGCGCGCCGCCCGCCTGCGGGGCATCCGGCAGCGTCACCACCGCGGTGTTGTCGATGTTGCCGAAGTTCACGAACTGCTGCACGAAGAACGGACCGCCTACGGCGCCCAGCGGGTCGGTCACCTCGACCACTTGCACCGCCTCGTTGACGCCGTCGGTGATGCCGGAATAGCTCAATAGAAACGTGCCCACGTGGAAGCCCGTCGAACCGACGCCGGTCGGGCCGAACGTGTGCGCCGGCTGCGTGGTCGTCGCGATCCCGGCGGCGAGGTAGGGGTCGTGCACCGTGAACACGATGCTGTTGTCGGGGCCCGCGTAGGTCGGGACCTTGTCGATGATCCACAGGCGCGCGCCGCCGAAATTGCTGCCGCCGCCCACGAAGCGGAACATGTTGGCGGTGATGTACACGGCGTCTTCGCCCACGGCCAGCCCGGGATAGTCCGCCCAGTGTTGGAACGCCCCGATGAGCAGCTTCGAATCGATCGAGTGGAACCACCATCCGGTGTTCGGGTCCGGACCCCGGGACACGGCGACCAGAATGCGCGCCTGATCCGACGGGTTGCCGAAAGCGACGTCCCAGCGCTCGAGTGCCACCACGATGAAACGCTGGCGATACTGGTCGTAGATGACCTTCGGGTCGAACGTGAACGTGCCCAGCGTGCTGCCGGGTGCGGGCGGCGGGCCCGGCAGCGCCGCGAAGAACGACTGCAAGCTGATGAGGACATCGGGTGCCGCCGCCAATGGGTCCTTCGGCCGCCACTCGATGACGACGTTCCCGACCATGACGACGTGGTCGGGACCCGCCGCGCAGTGGGGATCCGGCGGGATGAACAGGTTGCCGGTCAGGAGACCGTTCGTGTCGAAGTTGAAGCCATCGACGCTGGCGCCCAGCGGCGGATTGGCCTCGGGATCGCCGCTCACGGCGCGCGGGCCGGCGCGGAGCTGTTCGGCCGCGGCCGTGGCTCCCACCGAAGGCTCCGGGTCGGCGATCGGTCGCATCGACGCGAACGCCGATCCGACGATGAAGAGGGGTACTGCGAAAAGGAAGGTACCGAAACAGGGGAGTCGGTATCGCATTTGCCATCCTCCATGGAACGTTGGGGAAACGCTGGACCGGCTGGCGCTAGGGAACGGCCGATAGGATACACCCTGCCGCTTACCGACACCAGATTTTTCCACCGGATCGCGCGCGCTCGCGGCGATTCGACTCCGGCCTATACGCATGGTATGCTGACGGCGTGCGGATCTTCACTCTCGCTTTACTCGCGATCGGAATGTCGGCGCTCGCCGTTTCCGCTCCCGACGTCGTCGTCCTCGATGGCACCGCGGCTCCCTTGGTCGAGCATTTCAACGCGCGCTCCGAGCGCTTGCGGTTCGTTGCGATTCTTTCCCCCACCTGAGCGGAGTGTCTGCATGGCGCTTCTGCCGTGAAGCAGAAGGTGGTCGGTCGCAAGGGGTTGGACGTCACCATCGTGTGGGCGCCGATGATGGAGGGCGACGACGAAACCGCGGCGCGCGCGGCGGCGCGCATGTTCAAGGACAAGAGTGTTGGGCACTTCTACGATCCCGAGCGGCGGGTCGGCCTCGCGTACCGTCGCGACGTGTTCCCGAATGCGTACGACGAAGCGCTGGCGTCGCTGCCGGCCGACCACTGGCTGCGCGAGGTCTTGCTCGAACGGGGACCCGAGTACGGCGACCGGGCGGAGTGGGACATCTACATGTTCTTCGGCCGGGACGCGACCTGGGGCGACGTGCCGCCACGCCCGGTTCGCTTCATCCGCCATTTGGGGCGCGTTCTCGAAAACGGCGAGAGCCTGATGTGGATCGACGGCTATACGAAGCCGCCGGTCGAAGGAGACCTGGTGCGCGAGGTAGGACGAATGGCAATAGGGGTAACGAAGTGACGCAACGAATCAATACCGCGAGCGGAGTGGTGATGGCACTCCTTCTTGCGGCTACCAACGCACTCGCCGAAGAAGATCGGGGGAACGCGTTCGGATTCTACGGCGGTCCCACGACCTACGAACTCATTTCCTCCTCGGACTACAATGGCGCCACGAGCGGGACTTCGCTCGACCTGGGTATCTACTACGCGCGCTTCGTGACGCCGAAGTTCAGCGTGCGCGTCGAGGCGCGCGTGACGGAGCGGCATGCCGACATCGTTCAGTACATCGCTATCCCGGCGTCCTCGGAACCCTACGTCCTGACGCGCGTCGACGAGCGCTTCCTCGAATTTCCCTTGATCCTTCAGGCGGATCGCCGGGCGTCCATGGGCGACGCCGAGATTCGAATCTCGAGCGGCGGCGGTCTCTGCTACGGCATTCTCATCGGGCAGGAGCTGTTGAGTCCGGACGGGCTCGTGAATGACGACGAGGGTTTCGGCGGCTACCAACGCCTCTCGTTCCAGTTCGACGGCGGGGCGACCGTCGACGTGCGTTCCGGCAGCGCGATCTTCCTCCGTTTTCGCCTACAGTACGACGGGTACGTGTTCGGCAAATCCGACGACGTTCCGCTGACGACGGAGTACCTGTCGTACGGCTTCTATGCGGGTTTCGAGACGGTGTTCTAGCCATCCAGGAAGGTCGTTGCCGCCCCGCACCCCTTTCGCTACTATTCCTTCAGGCCGCCCGCGCGGTCCACGACAATGAAGCCCATCGACCCCTACCAGCCCAAGCACAAGGTGCGCATCGTCACGGCGGCCTCGCTCTTCGACGGCCACGACGCGGCTATCAACATTATGCGCCGCATCATCCAGTCGACCGGCTGCGAAGTGATCCATCTGGGTCACGACCGCAGCGTGGAAGAAGTGGTCGACGCGGCTATCCAAGAAGACGCGCAGGCCATCGCGATGACCTCGTACCAGGGCGGTCACATCGAGTACTTCAAGTACATGAAGGACTTGCTCGCGCAGCGGGGCGCGTCGCACATCCGCGTCTTCGGCGGCGGCGGCGGCGTGATTCTCCCGCACGAGATCGAGGAGCTGCATCAGTACGGCATCGCGCGCATCTATTCGCCCGACGACGGGCGCGCGATGGGGTTGCAGGGGATGATCAACGACCTCGTACAAAAGAGCGACTTCGCCACGGGTGCGGCGTTGAACGGCGCCGTCGACGGAGTCTTGAAGCGCGACTTCGGCTCCATCGCCAAAACCATCTCGGCGGCCGAGAATGCGCCCAAGGAGAGCGAGCGCGACCTCGCCAAGATTCGCGCGCGCGCGAAGGAGTCGACGGTGCCGATCCTCGGCATCACCGGCACCGGCGGGGCCGGCAAGTCGTCGCTGGTGGACGAGCTGGTGCGCCGCTTCCTGATCGATTTCCCGGACAAGACCGTGGGTGTCGTGTGCGTCGATCCGTCCAAGCGCAAGACGGGCGGCGCGCTCCTCGGCGATCGTATTCGCATGAACGCGATTCGTAGCAAGCGCGTGTACGTGCGCTCGCTCGCGACACGGCAGTCGCACCTGGCGCTCTCCGCGCACGTGAAGGACGCCATCGACATCCTCAAGGCGGCCAGCTTCGACTTGATCCTGCTGGAGACCTCGGGCATCGGGCAGTCGGATACCGAGATCGTCGATCACTCGAACGTCAGTCTGTACGTGATGACGCCCGAGTACGGGGCCGCCTCCCAACTGGAAAAGATCGACATGATCGACTTCGCGGACTTGATCGCGCTCAACAAGTTCGACAAGCGGGGTGCGATGGACGCGCTGCGCGACGTGCGCAAACAGTACAAGCGCGCGCGCCGGAAGTTCGAGATGGACGACGACCAGGTGCCCGTGTTCGGCACCATCGCGTCGCAGTTCAACGACCCCGGCACCAACAACCTGTATCGCGCGATGATCGACACCCTCGCGACGAAGTGCCATCTGCCGGTCGAGAAGTGGCGTTCGAGCTACGAGTTGACGAGCGAGCAGTCGGAGAAGGTCTTCATCATCCCGCCCGCGCGCACGCGCTATCTATCCGAGATCTCGGAGACGTGCCGCAAATACGACGCGTGGGTGAACGAACAATCCGGGGTGGCGCAGAAGCTGTTTGCGTTGCGCACATCGATAGAGACGGTACGCGCCAGCCAAGCGACAGACAAGGAACGGATTGTCAAGGATCTCGAAGCGACGTATGCCGAGATCGCGCGCAGCTTGGCACCCGAGAGCAAAGACGTTATCGAGGGGTGGGATGCCAAGGTGGCGCGCTATCGCGCGCCGGCATACACGTTTCAAGTCCGCGGCAAGGACATCTCAATCGAGACGCATTCGGAGAGTCTTTCGCACATCCAGGTCCCAAAGATAGCGCTACCGCGCTATCGTTCCTGGGGCGATGTGCTGCGATGGAATCTATCCGAGAACGTGCCCGGCGAGTTTCCGTACGCGGCCGGCATCTATCCCTTCAAGCGCACCGAGGAAGACCCGACGCGCATGTTCGCGGGCGAGGGTGCTCCCGAGCGCACCAACCGCCGCTTCCACTACGTGAGCTTCCACATGCCCGCGCGGCGCTTGTCGACCGCGTTCGACTCGGTCACGCTCTACGGCCGCGATCCCGACCTGCGTCCCGACATCTACGGCAAGATCGGCAACTCGGGCGTGTCGGTGTGCTGTCTCGACGACGCCAAGAAGCTCTACTCCGGCTTCGACCTCGCGGAACCCAAGACCTCGGTGTCGATGACCATCAACGGTCCCGCGCCCATGATCCTCGCCTACTTCCTGAACGCCGCCATCGACCAGCAGTGCGAGCTTCACATCAAGAAGAATGGTCTCGAGGCGGAGACGAAGAAGAAGATCAATGCCATCTTCAAGGGACGCGACGCACTGCGTCCGCGCTACGCGGGCAGTCTGCCCGAAGGAAACGAGGGCCTGGGATTGACCCTCTTGGGTGTCACGGGAGACGAAGTCCTTCCGCGCGACGTGTACGACCGCATCAAGGCCGACACACTGCGCGCGGTGCGCGGCACCGTCCAGGCTGACATCCTGAAAGAAGACCAGGCCCAGAACACGTGCATCTTCTCCACCGAGTTCGCGCTCCGATTGATGGGCGACGTGCAGGATCACTTTATTCGTAACCAAGTGCGCAACTTCTACTCGGTGTCGATCTCGGGCTATCACATCGCGGAGGCGGGTGCCAATCCGATCTCGCAGATCGCGTTCACGCTGGCCAACGGCTTCACCTACGTCGAGTACTACCTGTCGCGCGGGATGGACATCAACAAGTTCGGCCCCAACCTGTCGTTCTTCTTCTCGAACGGAGTCGACCCCGAGTACGCGGTGATCGGCCGCGTCGCGCGCCGCATCTGGGCCAAGGCGATGAAGCACAAGTACGGTGCCGACGAGCGCTCGCAGATGCTCAAGTATCATATTCAGACGTCGGGGCGCTCGTTGCACGCGCAGGAGATCGCGTTCAACGACATTCGCACCACCCTGCAGGCACTCTACGCCATCTACGACAACTGCAATTCGCTCCATACCAACGCCTACGACGAAGCCATCACCACGCCCACGGAAGAGTCCGTGCGCCGCGCGATGGCGATCCAGCTCATCATCAACAAGGAGCTGGGGCTGGCGAAGAACGAGAACCCGCTGCAGGGCGCGTTCATCGTCGAAGAGCTGACGGACTTGGTGGAAGAAGCGGTGCTCGCCGAATTCGACCGCATCACCGAGCGCGGCGGCGTGCTGGGTGCGATGGAGACCATGTACCAGCGCGGCAAGATCCAGGAAGAATCTCTTTACTACGAAACCCTCAAGCACTCGGGGCAGCTTCCGGTCATCGG
>JAKEHA010000275.1 GCA_022615275.1 Candidatus Latescibacterota bacterium | reverse complement strand
TCACGGGGTCGAACGCCATCCCCTGTCCGAAATTCGAGTCGAAGCCGAGCGACCCGATCGCGGTCCCCGCGCCGGTGGTCTTGTCGACCGAAATCAATTCGTCGGTGATGACGTCCTGCGCGAACATGCGGCCGTCGTCGTCGACGGCCAACGAGATGATGCCGGGGAAATCGATCGTGCCGACGCGCGCCGCCGAGGGCACGGCGACGTCGATCACGTATAGCGACGACTGCTGCACGTTGGTGCTGGTCGCGTACAGGGTGCCGTCGGTCGGGTCCAGCGCCATCCCCGTCCATACCTCGGTGCCCAACGGCACCAGCGAACCCAGCATCGTCTGCGCGCCGGTCAGCGTGTCGATGGTCATGAGTTGATTGAGCTCGTTGACCGCGTACGCGAACGAGTTGTCGCCCACGCCGAAGTCGCCGGCCCAGATGAAGTCGGGAGCCGACCCCACCAGCTCCAGCGTTTCGGGAGTGTCGAGGCGCAGTCTCGCCGCACGCCGGTTCTGGGTTTCGGTCGCGAACGCGCCCCCGGCCGCCACCGCCGTGACACCGGCGGGTTCGACGTCGGACGGCGGCCCGGCGCGGCTCCCGCGCGGGGCCGGCCCGATCGACACGGGGTGCGTGCCGTAAAGGAAATCGCGCGCTCGCCGCGGCAACGAAGGACGCTTGGACAGCGTGGGGCGCGGACGGAGGCCGGTGTCGATCTCGTACTCGAGCTCGCCGCCGCCCGAGTTCGAGATCGTAATGACGGGCGCGGCGGTGTCACCGCTCATGAGGTGCACCGACAGAGCGCCCGGCGCGACCGCGAAACTCGGCGCTTCTCTGGCCTCTCCCGCGAGTGATACCTGCAGCAGTCCCTGGTCGGGGTCGTTGCTCGCGAACGAGAGTGTCGCGGGCAACGATCCCGCCGTCGTCGGAGCGAACGACACAATGATCAGTTTGCGCGTGCCCGGCCCCACGATGAAGCCGGCTGCGTCCACCGAGTACTCGGGACGGCTCGGTGTGATCGCGCTCACTACCAGGTAGTCGGTACCGGTATTCGAGACGAACAGCGTGTCGTGCGTCGTCGTCCCCGCGAACGCGGCGCCGAAGTCGAGCTGCGCCTCGGAGATCGCGATGTCGGGGGCCTGCGCGACGCGCGCGTGCAGCGGAACCACGACCTCGGGGGTGAAGGGATCGTTGCTCGTGATGCGAAGGCTCGCATCGAACTCGCCGCCCGGCATCGCCGCGGCGTCGAAGGTCACCGCGACGTCGAGCGACGTCCCCGGCTGGAGTGTTCCCGCCTCGGAATCCACGGACACCCAGCGCACCGCACCGCCCGTCACCAATGTTTGATAATACGCGACGGGTTCGCCGAAGGCGCCCGTCGTCACGAACTGTAAGGGCGCGGGCGGAAACTGATCGTACGGCTCCCACGACCATCCGGCACCGGCCGTGAGCGTTCCGAACGAAGTCGGGATCGGATACGGGGCGATTCCCTGCTCGTTGTAGTAGGCGGCCGCATCCTCGAACGCGGTGGCGATCACGTAGAACTTGCCCGCGCGCAGCGGCACCACGACCTCGCCCGAGCTGTACCAGCCCAGACCGGGACCGGCGGGACTCACGTTGGAGGCGCTGATCAAGTCGTACACGCCGTCTTGCGCGGCACCTTCGTAGACCACGAACCACACTTGCGTGGCCGTGGTCGGGTTCATGTAGAAGCGATGCTCGCGTAGCGTGGTCGGCGTCGTGCACGTGAACAGGTTGCCGCGCGTTCTCGGCCCCCCCAGGAACTCGTTTTCGTCGTTCCCGAACACTTCTTCGAAGTTTCCGCCTTCGACGCGCTCGAGAACCTGCACGCCCGCCGCGCGCTTCGCGGCATTTGCGTCCTTGTCCAAGGTGCCGCGCGCGCCCATGTCGACGCGCTTGGGAACCGACGCAGTGAGCGCGGAGAGTTCCTCGGGCGAGAGTGGGCGCCCGACCGCGAGAACGTTCGCATCGAGGGAGGGAGCCGCGATCACCTCGACGCGCGCGCCGCCGGTTTCTTCCAGCACGATATCGAAGTCGAGCTCACTGGCGCCCTCGTTGGCGATGGTCAACGTGTGGGTCGCACTGGCACCCGTGACCAAGTCTCCGGACAACGAGGCGGGCGTGACCGCGATCGCCGGCGGCGCGATTCCGTCGCCGAAGAGCGGCACCGAGAAGGCAGGGTGGTCGGGGTCGTCGCTCGTGAGCAGAAGCACGCCGCGGCTTGGGCGCGGAAACTGCCCGGGCGGACCGTCGGCGGTCGCAACGGGACAGAAGGCCACCGCAAGCGCACGACTTTCTCCCGGACCGAGCGCGAACCCGCTCGTGTCGACGGTGAACTCGGGATTGTTGGCGTTGACGCCGCCGATCGCGAGCGGTTCAAAGCCGATGTTCGAGACCACCACGGTGTCGGTCGCGCACGTGCCGGTGTAGCGGACCCCGAAGTCCAGCTCGGTGGGAGCCGCTGCGATGTCGGGCGCGTCGGTGACGCGCAGCACGAGCTCGATGGGTACCTCGGGCTGCGCGGGGTCGTTGCTCCGCAAGAGCACGGTCTCGGGATACTCGCCGCCGGATACGGCCGTGGCGTCGAAGACGACATCGACCAGGAGGCTCTCGCCCGCGTATACGCGCCCCGCCGGCGGCTCGGTGCGAAACCACGACGGCAGCGCGGACGCGACGTTGCCCGCCGCGGCCAGCGCGCCCTCGAAGAAGAAGTCCAGCGTTCCTTGCGCGGTATTACGGATCGAGAGCGACCACACCGACGTTCCGCCCGTGAGTAGATCGGCGCTGAACGAGTCCGGCGCGTACGCCAGACCCGGCGCTCCCAGGGTGATCCCGCTGGCCGCGTTCGACACCGGCGATCGATTGCCCAGCTCGTCTTCGACCACCATCGCAAAGTAGTACGTCGTGTCGAAGGAAAGTCCGCTCACCTCGAACGACTCCGTCTCACCGCTCGGCATGGGCGTCGAAAGACCCGCGACCGGCGTGGCCGCGTCGAAGTTGCCCGCGTCGATCGGCGTCGTGGAATAGCGAAGGTCGTAGCGGGACGCCGTGCCGGCGACACTGTCGTCCCCTGTGGCCGTCCAGGCGAGAAACACCGTGTTGGACGTGGTCGACGCCACCACGAGGTCGCTGACCGCGGCCGGCGCGGCGTCGTCGAGTGAGGCCAGCATGCCCGCGAGGTTGAGACGCCCGCCCGTGATGGTGAAACCCTCGAGCGCGGTGAGGACGTCGACCGTCGACAGCACCGCGTCCTTCGCCTCGGGGTAGGTGAGCGACGGTGCTAGCGACCACAACAGGCACACCGCGCCCGACACGTGCGGCGCCGCCATTGAGGTGCCCGATGCGAACGCATAGCGGTCGTCGGGGAAGGTACTGAGAATCTCGGAGCCGGGTGCGGCCAAGTGCACGCTGAGCGCGCCGTAGTTCGAGAAGGAGCTGAGCTCGTCGGCGGCGTCGGTGCTGCCCACGGCGATGACGTTGTCGAGGTCGAAGCTGGCGGGATAGAACGGCGTCACGTCGATGTCGACGCCGGCGTTGCCCGCGCCCGCGACGAAGAGAATGTTCGCGTCGGCGGCGGCTTCGATGGCCGACCGCAGCGCCAGCGAAAATCCGATGCCGCCCCAGCTGTTGTTGGTCAGCCGCGCGCCCATGGCGGTGGCGTACTCGACGGCGCGAATCGCGTCGGCGGTCGAGCCGGAACCCAGCGCGCTCAAGAACTTGAGCGGCAGGATGCGCGCGGTCCAGCTGACACCCGCCACACCGGCCGCGTTGTTCCCGACCGCGGCCACGATGCCCGCCACGTGGGTGCCGTGGCCGTTGTCGTCGTCGGGGTCGTTGTCCTCGTTGACGAAGTCCCACCCGCGCACGTCGTCGATGTAGCCGTTGCCGTCGTCGTCGACGCGGTTGCCGGGAATCTCTCTCGTATTGACGAAGATGTTGGCGGCCAAGTCGACGTGCTGCCAGTCCACGCCGGTGTCGATGATGCCGACGAGTACGTCGCGGCCGGTCTCGTACCCCCACGCTTCGGGGGCATCGACGTCGGCGTCGGGCGTGCCGCCGGACTGGCCGGTGTTGTGGAGATTCCACTGATCGGCGAAGAACTCGTCGTTCGGGAATATGTCCGTGGCGTGGACGATGTAGTTGGGCTCGATGAAGGCGAGTCGCCGATCGCCGCGCAAGCGCGCGATCGCGTCCGGCACGCCGATGCTCGCGGTCTCCCACAACTCGGCGTCGATCGATCCGAAGCGCTCTTTGACGGTGGCGTTGACGCTCGTCCGCAACGCCAGCGCATCCGCGGAGGTCGCGGTGGGAGCGAACTTGACGATGACCTGGCCGGGAACGAAGTCGCCGGGCTGGGCGCCGGCGAAAGACGCCCACGCCGCCAGGAACCCAACCGCGACCGCATACACACGATGGCCGCGTCCGCGGGGCGGACGAAGACCAGGACCGGAGGGGCGGAAAACGACGTCGAGCCGAGGTGTCTCGACCACAGGTCTCCTAGCAGGTCGGCGCAGACGTCTCTATTCTACAGGCGCACGTACTCGAAGTCCAGCGGCCGGCCGTGGATGCCGTGCTGGGGGGGCGAGATCCAGTTCGCGAACTTTCCCGGGTCCGTCACCAGGAACTGCACGCTCTTCACGTACTCGCGATCCGCGCGCGTGGGTAGGAAGTCTGCACGACGCGCTTCGAACTCGTCCTTCGTGATCAAGTTGCCGTTGGGATCGAACGACGCCCTGCCGAAGGTGCCCACTTCGCGATGGAAGCGCACCGACGGCAGTTGAATGCGCAGCCGGCAGTCTTCCTGCTCCAGGATCTTGTTCCAGCGCGCCACCGCGCGCTCGCAGTCCTCGATATACGCGTCGCGCAGGATCGCGTTCATGGCGCGACGCATGGGAATGTCGCGCTCCATCAACTGGCCGCGATCCTCGTCGAAAACCGTGTAGTGGTAGTTCCCTTCGCGCGCGGCCGCGTCCGGATACAGCTTGCGATTCGCTTCGTTGAAGCGGCCCTTCAACCCGTGCGCGAAATAGTTGGCCGCGTTGCTCGAATCCTCGTTGCCGAAGAGATCGAGCGAGACCGAGTACCAATAATTGATATAGCGCTGGATGATGTCGAGCGGGATGCCGCCGTAGGGGCGCACGTCTTCGCTCTCGTTTTCCTTCATGAGCTGCGCCGTGCGGCGAATCGTGCGCGCAAGCCCCGTCTCGCCCACGAACAGGTGGTGCGCCTCTTCGGTCAGCATGAAGCGCGTCGTGCGCGAGAGCGGCGTGAAGGCACTCTCGGCCAGCGAGCCCAACTGATACTTGCCGTCGCGGTCGGTGTAGGTCGCGAAGCAGAAAAAATCGAGCCAGTCGTCGATGGGGTCGTTGAAGGTCGAGAGCAACCGCGGTGTGTCCGGGTCGCCAGAGCGGCGCTCCAGCATCTCTTCCGCTTCGTCGCGGCCGTCCTTGCCGAAGTACGAGTGCAGCAAGTACACCATCGCCCATAGGTGGCGCGCCTCTTCGACGTTCACCTGGAACAGATTGCGCATGTCGTAGTTCGAAGGCGCCGAGAGCGCCAAGCGTCGCTGCTGCTCCACCGAGCCCGGCTCGGTATCGCCCTGCGTCACGATCAAGCGCTTCAATTCGTTGCGATGCTCGCCCGGCACGTCCTCCCAACACCCGTCCCCGATGTAGTCCCCGAAGTGAATCGAGCGCTCGCTCTTCACCGGTGCCAAGAAAATGCCCCAGCGATACTCCGGCATGCGCACGTAGTCGTACACCGCCCACCCCGACGAGTCCACGCTGACTGCCGTGCGCAGGTAGATCTCGTTCTCCTGGTGCGCCACCGGCCCCTGGTCCCGCCACCACTCCAGGAAGCGCGGGTGCCAACGCTCCAGCGCGCGCAAGAGCTTGGGGTTCTCCTTCAGGTTGACGTTGTTGGGAATCAGCTCTTTGTAGTCCATCAGACCCTGCTCCAGTCGAACTCGGGTGAATGCGGCTTGCCGTACGAGGTGAGCGCGCCTTTTTCGCCCACGGCGTTGGGTCGGGTGAAGATCCAATTCTGCCACGCCGACAAGCGCGCGTAGATGCGGCTCTCCATGGTTTCGGGGCCGACGAAGCGAAGGTTGGCCTCCATGCCGGTCAGCGCATCGGGAGACAGCGAACGCCGCTCCTCGATCTTCATGCGAATCTCGTCGTCCCAGTCGATGTCGTCCATGACATCGGTGACGAGTCCCAGCTCCAGCGCCTCCGAAGGCGAGATGGCTTCGCCCTGGTGCTCGAGCGCCTTCGTGGCCTTCTCGCGCGAGCCGTAGAAGCGGTTCTCGAGGCGCGAGATGCCGTGCGCCATCGGGTTGCGGCCGGTGTTGGCGGCGCTCAAGGCGATCGCGCACTCGCGCTCGGGGTCGTCCTTCATGTACGAACGATCCGCCGCCAGCGCCACTTCGAACAGGCTTCCCGCGAAGCACGAGCCCGGCGTCACGATGGCGAAGAAGGTGCGCGCGGTGAGGTCGATCATTTTCAGGGTTCGCGCCTGCTGCAGCTGAACTTCCCTGATGAACCAATGATCGCGGCGCTTCTCGAGCGCTTCGTCGAGGGCGAGGACGTGTGTCAAGTCGCCTTCGGTGTGGAACGTGATCAAGCCGATCGACGTGTAATTGAAGCGAAGTTCGAGGATCGCGCGCCGCAGCTCCCGCCACACGCGCAGCGCGTACCAGCCCGCTCCCAGCGTGCTGGGCTCGCTGGGAATCATGGAATCGTCTTCGCTCGGGCCCTGGATGGTGATCTTCCCCATGCGTTCGCCGGGTTGCATCTCCAGGGTGACGTAGCGCCAGCGCAGCGTGTCGCCGTCGATCTGGGGCTCGACGTCTTCGAGGGTGACGCCCTCGGCGGCGTGCCCGCGCCCCGCCAGTTCCGTCACGCGCTTCTTGATGGCGTCGGCGTAGACGCTCTTGTTATGGATAAAATCGACCAGGCCCCAGTCGAGCGCCTTCTTGGCCTTGGCACCCTCGGCGAGGGTGCAAAACGCGTCCGCGATGTCGCGGCGCACCTTGCGCTTGTCGACCAGGCGCGTGAGCCCGCCGGTACCCGGCAAGACGCCCAGGAGCGGCACTTCGGGGAGGCTGACGGCGGCGCTACGGTCGTCGACCAAATGGATCTCGTCGCACGCGAGCGCTAATTCGTATCCGCCGCCCGCGGCGGCGCCGTTCAAGGACGCGACGTACTTCTGGCCGCTTTTCGCCGTCGCCTCTTCGATATTGATGCGCGTCTCGTTGGTGAACTTGCAGAAATTCACCTTGTGCGTGTGCGTCGACGTGCTCAACATGAAGATGTTCGCACCCGCGCAGAACACCTTGTCGTTCAAGCTCTCGATGCACACCACGGACACGTCGGGGTGCTCGAAGCGCAGGCGCGTCACCGCGTCGTCGAGCTCGATGTCCACACCCAAGTCGTACGAGTTCATCTTGAGCTTGTATCCGGGACGCAGCCCCTCGTCCTCGTTGACGTTCATCTTGAGCCACGCCACCGGCCCGTCGATCCCGAGCTTCCAGTGCTTGTAGCGCGAGGGATGGGTGGAGAATCGGATGCGCTCGGTGCTGACGTTGGTTTCCATGGTATTCAATCCCTGATCTTTATGACGATCTTACCCAGTACGCGCCGTGCCTCCATGGCGCGATGCGCGTCGGCGGTATCTTTCATGGCGTACACGGCGCCGACCACCGGCTTCATGCGGCCGGCGACGATCATGTTGAGCGGAGCCATGAGCTCGTTCTTCGATCCCATGGTCGACCCGATCACTTCCAACTGACGGAAGAAGATGTGGCGCAGATCTTCCTGGGGATTATACCCCGTCGTCGCCCCGCACGTCACCAGCCGCCCGCCGCGCGAGAGGCTGCGCAAGCTCTTGACCCACGTGTCTTTACCGACGTAGTCGACGACCACGTCGACGCCCCGCTTGGCCGTCAGGTCGCGGATTTTCTTGGCGAAGTCGTCTTTCGAGTAGTCGATGAGCACGTCGGCGCCGAGCTTCATGGCGAGGTCGAGCTTCTCGGCACTGCTGGCCGCGGCGAACACGCGCGCGCCCGCCACCTTCGCGATCTGGATGCACGCGATGCCGACGCCGGCCGTCGCACCCAGGATGAGCACGTCTTCGCCCGCGCGCAGACGCGCGCGCGTGATCAGCATGCGCCACGCGGTGGTGAACACGAGCGGGATCGAAGCCGCATCGACAAAGGACATCGATTTGGGAATGGGAATCGCGTTCTCGGCCGGAATGACCAACTGCTCACAGAACGTGCCGCTCGTGGTCTCGCCGATGAGGTGGTACTCGAGGCACATCGACGCATCGCCGCGCAGACAGAACTCGCACTTCCCGCACACGACGCTCGGGTTCATGAGCACGCGGTCGCCCGCTTTCAATCCGGTGACGCCCTCGCCCACTTCGCGGATGACACCGGCGGCGTCGCAGCCGGGAATGTGCGGAAACGGGATGTTGATGCCCGGCATCCCGCGGCGCAGGAACACGTCGATATGATTGAGCGAGGCGGCGTGGACGTCGATTTTCACCGTGCCCGGTCGCGTGACCGGGTCCGGGTAATCGCCGAGCTTCAGGACCTCGGGGCCGCCGTGCTTTTCGAAGGAGATCGCCTTCATGCGTCCTTGAACCTCTCGAAGCGCCGGCGCCACTCGTCGGAGATCGCGACCGGCGCGAAGGTGTGGTTGTTGATGGCGACGTTCTTGATGGTCGCGCGCGCGCTGACGGCACCGTCGGAGAGTCGCACCAGCGTGTAGCTCACCGTGATCGAGGTCTTGCCGATGTCCAAGAGCTCGATGTCGACGCGAATGCGGTCGCCGTAGCGCAGCGGCTTCAAGAACTCCGTTTCCACGCGCACGCTGGGGAAGCCGATGTTCTCTTTCAATACCAGATCGGGATAGGAAACGCCGAGTGCGCCCGCGAACCACTCCTCGAAGGCCTGGTGGAAATAGTGAAAGAAGCGCGGAT
>JAKEHA010000274.1 GCA_022615275.1 Candidatus Latescibacterota bacterium | reverse complement strand
CGGGGCTGCCACAAGCGCGCGCCCGCCACCGCGAGCAATTCCTTTCGTTTTCCGTTCGCATACAGAACCATCTTGGACATGCCCGCGTTGGTCAGGTGAGGCACGTAGAGATACCCGCGCCCGCCGGGAAGCTCGCTCACTTCGTGATAATCCTGCTCGGTCTTCTCGATCAGGGGCACCACTTCCTTGACTTCTCCGCCGACTGCGTTCACCTCGAAGATCCCGCCGGCGCCGGTGGTGAACACGATGCGGCCGTCTTCGGTCCAGCAGGCTTGGCGTCCTCCGGTGAAACCGCCGGGCACGTTGCATATCACCTGGCTCTTCCCGCCCTCGGTCGCGATGCGGCGAAGCTCGCTGCCGTTCACGTAACCGACCTGCGCTCCATCGGGAGACCAGAACGGCATCTCGGCGCCTTCCGTTCCCGCCAGTTCGTGCGCGTCGAAACTGGAGAGCGGGCGAACCCACAGCCGGTTGTCGTGGACGTACGCGAGTTGCTGCCCGTCGGGTGAGAGCGCGACGCTGAATTCGTTGATGACTTGTCCGCGCTGGATCGGGAGATCGATGCTGAACTTACGCAGCGGCAGCGCGGGCGGTTCGGGCGCGAGTGCGCGCGCGCCCATGAAGGCGGCGGCCGCGAGAACGACGGCTCCCGCCGCCCATAGAAGATCGCGACTCTTGCGCGGCGGCGCGGACACCGCCGGCGCAGGTACCGCTTCTTCGCCGCCATGGCGCGCGTGGTCGATGGCGATGCGCGCTTCACCAATGTCGCGCAGACGCAGTTTCGGATCTTTTTCGAGACAGCGGTGCAAGAGGTCGCGGATGGCGCGCGGCGTTTGCGCGGGCAGCAAGCTCCACTCCGGATTCGTCTTGAGCACCGCGGCCAGCGTGTCCGACACGGTGTCGCCCTGGAACGCCTGCGTTCCCGTCAGCATCTCGAACAACACGCACCCGAACGCGAAGATGTCGGCGCGCTTGTCGACCGACTTGCCGCGCGCCTGTTCGGGGCTCATGTAGGCCGCGGTGCCCAGGATGACGCCCGCGACGGTGGGCGAACTCAATAATGTGGGCGATTGCGAAAGGCGGGAGTCGCGCTCGTCGTCGGACGCGAGGGCTTTGGCGAGGCCGAAGTCGAGTACTTTGACGCGCCCTTCGAGCGTGATCTTTACGTTGGCCGGCTTCAAGTCGCGGTGCACGACGCCCTGCTCGTGCGCGTACTCGAGCGCCTCGGCGATGTCGCGCGCGATCTCGTGCGGCTTCGTCGAGCGGAAGCGGACCGCGCCCGATGCGCTCCGCCAGGTCTTCGCCGGGGACCAGCTCGAGCACGAGGAAGCGGCGTCCCTCGGCGCTCTCGAGTCCATAGATGGCCGCGATGCCGGGGTGATTCAACGACGCGAGCAGACGCGCTTCGCGCTCGAAGCGCCCCAGTCGTTCGGCATCGTTGGTGAAGGCGTCGGGGAGAACCTTGATGGCGACGTCGCGGCCCAGGCGCGTGTCGCGGGCGCGATACACCTCGCCCATGCCGCCTGCGCCGATCTTCTCGACGACTTCGTAGCTTCCGAGTTTGCCGGGGATCATGGGGGCGGCCATTATAGCGGAACTGCGACGCGATGCCACAAGTGATTCCGCGCATTGCCGGGACGGGAATCGCGCGCTATATTGACCGCCATGAGAACACGCCTATTGGGAATCGCCGTCCTGGTCGCCATCGTGGGGATCGTCGCGGTTATCGCGATCCAGCGCCGCGAATCGCCCGAGGCCCGGCGCGACGACCTGGTGGCACGGTTCGTCGCCGTCGTCTCCGACAGCATTTCCGACGGCGACGACCTGCAAGAGATCCATCAGTTGTTTTATTTATTCTACGGGCGCGCGGACCAGGGCAAGATCGCACCCGAAGACGTCCGCGCCATCACCGACAAGCTCGCGATGTACGTCCGCCAGGGGCGCATCCCCCGCAAGGAGCTGGACTACTTCATGGCCGAAGTGGGATACACCACCTACAAGGGCGACCCCCGCTACAACCCCGACAGCACCGTCGACCACCCCGTCCTGAACCCCGAGGCCGGTATGGTCAAGGTCGGCTTCGACTCGACACAGTACGACTCGACCTTCTGGGCGGAATTCGAAGAGTGGAAGAAGGAACAGGAAGGCGAATTCTCGGATACGGCCACGGCGCCGGGGCGGCGGTAGAAACTAGAGGCTTCGCCGAAACTCCCCGTCCAGCACCAAGCGCTTCAATACCTCGCGCTCGACGTCGCGGAAGTTACGGAACTCGACGGCGCCGATGTTCTGCGCGCGGCAGTGCTCCAATAGCTCTCCCTTGGCCAGCACGAGATCCGCGCTTTCGCACGGGCAGCGGTCGGAGAGGCCGTTGCCGACGTAGACGATGAAGTAGCCTTCCTGGCGGTAGCGCATCAGATGGTGGGTCTTGCAGCAACCGCACTCGGTGCACGAGAGCATGTCGTACCAGGGGAACTCGACGCGCAGGGTGTCGCCGTCGATGCGCAGTTGGTTGGCGAAGAACTCGATGCCGCCCAGGCCATGGCGAATCAGAATCTGCTCGATGTAGTAGTCGAGCCCGTCGCTCAACACGACCACTTCGATCCCGCGCTGGCGGGCGAAGTCGTGGAAGTCTCGGAAGTAGGGGTCTAGGCGGCGCGCGGAGAGGAAGTCCTGGAGCTCGTGCGGGCAACAGCGCGCGGCTGCGGCCTCGCGTTCCAAACACTCGCGCGAGGAGATTTCGCCACGCATCCATTGTTCGACGGCGTCCTTGGCGCCGTCGTGACGCGCGAAGGTGCGAAATAGCAGGTCGCCCACGTCGTCTTGGGCGACCGTGCCATCGAAATCACAGAGGACGGCGATCTTCTTCATCGTGCAACCAGGGGTCGTGGCACGCGGGAGGGACGATACTCTCGTGGACCCCGAAACTACGGCTTCTTGGTGACGGCCGCCTTCTTGACGCCCTTCTGATCCTCGGCGAAGGTGAACATCTCCTTGAGCGTCGGGTGCTTCTCCATCATCTTGAGGGTTTCTTGCAGCTCCGGATCGGCGCCGAGTACGACCTTGTACATCGCCTTCCGGCCGAACTTGTTGTTGACCGCTTCGCGCGCGATCATGGTACGGATGTAGTCGACGTTCTCCTGCGTCAACTCTTCCTTCTTGTACTCGAACTTCTTGGTCCCGAGGAACTTGTAGAAGTCGGCGAGGATCGCGTCCGTGGTCTTGAAGTCCTCGGTGATCTCGTGGTTCTTGAGGTAATCCACGGCGAACGAGAAGCCGAGGCCGTCGCGCTCCAAACGGCGCATGAGTTCGGTGTACTCGCGCGGCGTGTACTCGATGTCGGGCGTGATGCCGCCGCCGCCGTAGACCACGCGGCCGCTCGAGGTATAGAAAACGGGCTTCTCGATATCGTCCTTCGCTTCCTTGAGCTCGGTCGTCCCCGCGTCGAGCTTCTCCTCGGGCGCGTCGTCGGGGCGCAGGTCCATCTCGCCGCCGCCGTCATTCATCGCGACCAGGTCCTCTTCGTCGGGGTGCTCGCGCTCGTCCTTGTGGATGCTGCGGCCGGAGGGCGTGTAGTACTTCGCGGTCGTGAGCTTGACGGCTTCGGTCTCGGAGAGCGTGAAGACGGTCTGCACGGTTCCCTTCCCGAACGAGGTCTGCCCGACCACCACGGCCGCGTCCCAGTCCTGCATGGCACCCGCGAAAATCTCCGCGGCGCTGGCACTGTTCTCGTTCACCATGACGACGATCGGGTATCCCTTGTGGATGTCGCGGTTGGACGAGTAATACTTGCGATTGGCGTTGGCCAAACGTCCCTTCGTGTACACGAGCAGCTTGTCCTTATCAAGGAACTGCTCGGTCACTTCCGTCGCCGACTGCAAGAGCCCGCCCGGATTCGAGCGGAAATCGAGCACGAGCCCGCGAATGGCCTGCTTTTCCAGATCGTGCAGGGCGTCATTCAATTCCTGCGCGGTCTTCTTGGCGAAGTTCGACACACGGATGTAGCCGATGCCGTCGTCCATCTTGCTGTAGTACGGAACGCTGGAGACGTTGATGACTTCGCGCACGAGGACGTACTCGATGGCGTCGGTCTGGCCGGGGCGGCTCACTTTGAAGCGCACCTTGGTGCCGGGCTCGCCGCGCAGGAACCCGACCGCCTTGTCGACGCTCCAGCCCTCGGTGGCGTTGCCTTCGATTTCTGTAATCTGATCGCCGCCGCGGATGCCCGCGCGCTCGGCGGGGGTCCCGTCGATGGGCGACATCACGGTCGGATAGTTGTCGCGGAACGAGATCAGGATGCCGAGCCCGCCGAACTCGCCGCGCGTGCTGACCATCAAGTCTTCGTACTCGAGGCCGGCGAGATACTGGCTGTGGGGATCGAGTTCGGAGAGCATCCCCTCGATCGCCTTCTCGATCAGCTGGTGCGTGTCGACTTCGTCGACGTAGTTCTGGGTGATCTTCTCCAGGATCTTCGTGAAGATCTCGAGGTCGTGGTAGACGTCGGAGGTCTGGCTCTTGGTGGGTTTGCTCTGGCCGAAAGCCCCACCCGAGACTCCGATGGTGACGACGAAGAGCGCGAGGACGGCGAATCCGATGATGAAATGACGGGCGGTGAGACGCTTCACGGTTCAAGCCTCCTCGGCTGGACGTTGGATGCCGCTAAGCGGCGTTTTGCTAGATACTTGCAACATGTATTCCAGTGTTCCGGCGCTTTGGCCCTGGCTAGAACGACGCGGTCTGCCCGTCGCGAAGTCCGCCTAAGCGGCCGAAATATAAATGAATCGGCTGGGGGCGGCAACCCGGCCTTTTCGCGGGCCGGGGCCCTTTGTTAGACTCCCCACTCCTCCCGGTCGCCGACCGGGCGTTCCGCATGCCGCACCGCGACGCACGATTCATTGTCTTGGAAGGCCTCGACGGGGCCGGGACCACCACCCAAGCCGCCAAGTTACAAGCTCATTGTACGCGAAGCGGACACGCTAGTTTCCTCACCAACGAGCCGACTTCCGATCCGGTGGGCGCATTCATCCGTCGCCTGCTAACCGGACAGGAGAAGGCGGCCGACGGCTCGCTCTACCGGCCGGGCGAGGACGTGATGGGTCTGCTCTTCGCCGCCGACCGACTCGCGCACTCGCGCGCGATCGCTGCGCACCTCTCTGCGGGTGAACACGTGATCTGCGACCGCTACGTCTTCTCGTCGATGGCGTACCAGACGCTCGACGCGTCGGTGTCGGCGGACTGGGTGATCGACGTCAACCAGGGCTGCGCGGTGCCCGATCTCACCGTATTTCTATCGGTGCCGATAGACATTTGCTTGCAGCGTCTCTCGGAGCGCAAGGGGACGAAGGCCATCTACGAGACGCGCCCGCTCCTCGCGACGATCGCGAAGAACTACGAGAAGCTCCTGCCGCGCTACGAAGCGCACTTCGGACCCGTGGTGAAGCTGGACGGAACGCGCAGCGTCGACGACGTGCACGCGGCCGTGATCGAGGCACTCGAATGGGAGTAAGAAAACGGCCGGTCGCCCGCGCGGAGCGACCGGCCGCCTCGTTTCGAACGGTGGGTGCGTTCGTTTCGAGGACTATCGATACATGGCCTTGATCTTTCCCCACGTCGACTGCTCGGTCCTTAGAACGTGCTCCTTCAACGCAGGCACGCACATGCAATCGTTTTCGAATGTCTCCAACTGCCAGAATCCGAATTGGTCGATGGCCGTGATCGAGCGCGTGAACGGCGTCGCATTCTGGACCAAATAGCACGCCAAGTGTGCAACGTGGTCGACGATCGGATACGAAGTGCCGTCCTCGTGAAGCTTTTCAGCCGGGTTGCAGAACAGTTTTCCTTGTAGCACCACGACGTTACACGTCCCGAACTGGTCGATGAGAATTACCGGCCGACCGAGCGTCGGCCCGTGCGCTTGGTAGCACACGTAGTGATTCCAGACCGGCGGCGGCGCCGGCGGAGGAACATTCTTGAGCGCCGGGTTCAACAGGTAGGTCGCGTCGCCAAGGATCCACTGCGAGATGCCGAATTGATCGATCCCGACGATGGTTCGCGAGGGCTGGGGCGCGTGGATTCGCCACCAGGTCTGATGAATCGCGGGATCGACGATCGGAAACACGTCGCCGGTTTCCGGATGGATTTTCTCGGCTGGGTTGGCGAATTTCTCCAGTACGAAGTCCGTCACGTTGATCGGGCCGAACTGGTCGATCAGCGTCACCGGTCTAACGTATGTGATCGGGATCGTCCGGTAGACCTTGTAATGGTTCTCGTGCGGTAGTGTTTGAGCGATGGCGGTGACAGCGGACAGTAGAAGAACGGCTGCCAATCCCAAAGCCCAAGCACGCGTTCTCGAAAGCTCCATGGGAGCCCCCTTGTCTCGGAGAGAGACTTCCTCCAGGCAGGAACTGTGCAATGCGTGGAACGAGAATGCTTCGCGCGGGATCGATGGGGGACGCGGTGTCGGGCGAGGAGGAGGGCGCGATCAAGGGCGGCGTCCCGCTTGAGGCGAACAAGACTCTATCACAGCGCACCTCGAGTGTCAACTGGACGGTCGCGATCCGCGGCGGGCGCCGAGGCGACGCGGTGCACGTGGCGGATGCGCTGGAAGACGGTATACAGCGACGTGACCGCGAGCAGGATCATCACCGCCATCAAGAATCGGTAACCGAGGATCAGCCCCAATGCGAGCAGCGCGATGCGTTCGGGACGCTCCATCACGCCCACCTTGCACTCGATACCCACGCCCTCGGCGCGCGCGCGTGCGTAGCTGGTGAGCACGGACCCCATCAGCGCCAATATGATGACGATGGGCTCGTAGAGGTCGAAGCCGCTCGGGCGGCGCACGACGTACATCAGGACGCCGCCGAAATAGACGAACTCGCTCACGCGATCGAGGACCGAGTCGATGAAGGCGCCGAAGCGCGAGGTCTTCCCCAGACGGCGCGCGACGTCGCCGTCGAGCACGTCGCACAATCCCGCGAGCAGCAAGAAGACGCCGCCCATCAGCAGCCACCCGCGCGCCACCACGATGCCGCCCCACACGCTGAACGCGAGCCCGAAGATCGACACCAGAAGAGGCGAAATGTGGAACGCGACCAGCACGTTCACGACCGGCTCGAGGAGCTTGCGCGCGCTCGCTTGCAGGGCTCGTTTGTCCATGACGCGGGACCCTATCACCCGTTTCGCGAAACCGTCAAGGTTGGGTGTCTTCGCCGACGTCTTCGCGCGCAGCGCCGTGCCGCTTTCCGATTCCCTTGATGACCACAACGAACTCGCCGCGTGCGGTCTTTCCTTCGAAGCGGTCGCGCACATCGCGCGCGCTCCCGCGCACGATTTCCTCGTGCACCTTGGTCATCTCGCGCGCGACCGCGACCGGCCGCTCGGGCAGTCGCTCCGCGAGTGCCGCGAGCACCTTGTGTAGTTGATGCGGCGACACGTAGAACACGGTCGCGCGCGGCTCGTTTTCCAGTGCGTCGATGGCGCGCTTCAACTCGCCCGGCTTGCGCGGCGCGAAGCCGGCGAACACGAAGGCTTCGCACGGAAAACCCGAGAGCACGAGTGCGGGCAGCACCGCGTTGGCACCCGGCGCCATGGTAACGTGGATGCCCGCCTCCAGCGCCGCGCGCACCAGGTAGAACCCGGGATCCGATATGCCCGGTGTGCCGGCGTCGGTTACGAGCGCGATGTTCTCACCGCGCCGGAGCCGCTCGACGATCGAGGGCGTCACGCGCGCCTCGTTGTGGTCGTGGTAGGAGAGAAGCTGGGTCGCGATTCCGAAATGCGCGAAGAGAACGCGGGTGTGGCGGGTGTCTTCGGCCAGGACCACGTCGGCGCTATTGAGGACTTCGACGGCGCGGTAGGTCGTGTCGCCGAGGTTGCCGATCGGTGTCGCGACCAGGGTGAGTGTGCCGGGCGCATCGCCCATGCGACGTCGGCGGCTAGCCGCGACCCAGCGCGAGCAGCGCTTCGCCCGCGCGCTCGATGTCGTCGCCCGAGACGTCGAGGTGCGTCACCATGCGAATGCGCCCCGCGCCGAACGGCACCGCGAGCACGCCGCGCTCGCGCAGCTTCCCGAGCAGCGCGTCCACGGTAAAGACCTTCTCGTCCACGCGCGCGACGACGATGTTCGTCTCCACGGGAAATAAGAGCGAGAGCCCGCGCACCTGTTCGACGAACGAGGCCATGCGTTTCGCGTTCTTGTGGTCCTCGCGCATGCGCTCGATATGATGATCGAGCGCGTGCAAGGCCGCCGCCGCCAATACGCCCGCCTGCCTCATCCCACCACCTAGTCGCTTGCGCAAACGGCGGGCGCGGTCGACCACATCCTGCGTCGATACGAGAATCGAGCCCACCGGGGCGCCCAACCCCTTCGAGAAGCACATGCTGACCGTGTCCGCGCACGCGGCGTAGCCCGCGAGCGACACGCCCGTTTCGACGTGGGCGTTGCACAGGCGCGCGCCGTCCAAATGGACGCGAATACCGTGCCTCTCGGCCAGCTGCTTGACGCGCTGCATCTCGTCGAACGGATAGATGCGCCCGCCCGCGCGGTTGTGCGTGTTTTCTATTGCGATCACTTTCGTGCCGGGCGTGTGCAGCGACTGCGTCTTGATGTAGGGCTCGATCTGGGCCGCGGTCATGACCCCGCGGTCCCCGTCGAGGGCGTTCAACTGGACGCCGTGGAGGGCGGCCACCGACGAGGCCTCGTAGTTCATGATGTGCGATTGCCGCTCGAGTATCACCTCGTCGCCGGTCTCGGTGAGCGAGGCGACGCCGAGGAAGTTACCCATCGTTCCGGAGGGAACGAAGAGCGCCGCCTCCTTCTTGAGGAGATCCGCGACGCGATTCTCGAGCGCGATGACCGAAGGATCGTCTCCGAAGACGTCGTCGCCCACCTCGGCCTCGGCGATGGCACGGCGCATGGCCATGGTGGGACGGGTCACCGTGTCGCTGCGCAGGTCGATGAATCGGCGGGTGTCCGGCATGGAATCACCGCAAACGACGATGCCCGCGCGGATCCAAGCCGCGCGGAGCACCGTCGTATGCAATTGGATTGGGGGTTCTAAACGTTGGCGACGAGGTCCTTGAGTTCCTTCGACACCTTGAACACGGGAACCTTGCGGTCGGGCACCGGCACCGATTCGCCGGTACGCGGATTGCGCGCCATGCGCGACTTACGCTTCTTGACCTTGAAGGTTCCGAAGCCGCGAATCTCGTAGTGCTTGCCTTCCGAGAGCGCCTTCGAAATGGATTCGAGGAACATGTCCATCGCCGTGGCGACGTCTTTCTTCGTCAGGCCGGTCTTGCTGGCGATGTCCTCGACGATTTCGGCTTTGGTCATCGGGCGAGCCTCCTTGCAAACGCATTGCAAAAGCCCAGTGAATCAATCCCGCGGGGGGCCAAAACGTTTCGGGAACGTGAAGGCCATTGTGCCCCATAACTCGTGACAGGTCAAGGGGTTTTTGTCGGCGGCGGGCGGCGGCGCGGGGCGCGACGTTAATCGGGCGGTAATGCAACGCCCCTCTCTCATTCTGACGCGACGACGCGGTGCCATGCTCCACCACACGGCAGCACGCGGACACCGGCGCATCTCGAAGACGTTGCGCGCGTCGCCGCGCGCGTGGAAGTTGGCGTTGCCACGCAACGAACGCGAGTCGGCACGTCGGTTGCTGATCAGCCCGCCGTGCTGCGGGGCAGTCGCCGCACATGGCATCCTTTGTAACTGTACACCGCACTGCTCCGCAGCCAAAGCAAGCTAGCGACTCATTCACATAGAGCGCGACGCGCGTGGAGACTTTCGCGCGATCGTGTCTCGGAAGGAATCGTCATGGCGATCCGCAAGCACCTCGTGCTGGTGTGCGCGTTACTGGCTGTGTCCCTGGTTGCGTTCGGGTGTGCCGAGGATGCGGCCGCGCCCAATGCAAACGAGGACGAAGCGCCGGTTCTCGCGCCCACCAACCTCCAGGCCGTCGTCATCAACGGCGGCGATATCCAGATTTCGTGGAACGCGAGTTCGCAGCCCAATGTGCGGGGCTACAACGTCTATCGCGTCGATAATATCGAGAGCTCGATCGAGCGCTTGAACGGGAGCCCGCTCGAAGTAACCAGCGTGGTCGACGGCGGCGCGCGCTTCGGCCGCGAGTACGACTATCGCGTGACCGCGGTGAGTACGAAACACGCGGAGAGCGCCTTCGCGAGCGTCACCATTCGCAACCGCGAGGCCCCGCCCTCGGATCGCAACGGCGACAATCCGGTCGAGTTGGATTAGTCCCTATCGCGTAGGACCTGTGAAGAGAAGCCCTCTCGGCGAAACGCCGGGAGGGCTTCGTTCTTCTAGAACGCCCGCACCACCGTCGTCACCAGCGCGTGGTAGCCCGTAACGACGAGCGAGAGTGGTGGTCCCAAGATGCGCCACAGGACGCCGGTCCACAACAGCAGAATCAAGATAAAGAAGCCCCAGCGCCCCACCGAGGCGAGCGCTTCGCGCGGGCCGGGCGGGAGGTAGCGCATCAGGATCCAGTGGCCGTCGAGCGGCGGGATGGGGAGCAAATTGAACATCGCGAGCACGCAGTTGACGAGGATCAAGCTGCTGCACAACGTGTTGAAGAAATAGCGCGAGCGCTCGCCCGACTCCATCAGCCCCGGCACGTGCTTGAATACGATTCCGACGATGATCCACAGGATCGCGGCCGCGAACGCGAGCAAAAAATTCGACGCGGGGCCCGCGGCGGCGACGTACGCGCCGTGCACCACCGGATTGCGCAGGTTGGCGCCGTTGACCGGCACCGGCTTGGCCCACCCGAGAAACGGAATCCCGGAGAGAAACGCCGCCAGCGGCAGGAGGATGCTCCCGATCGGGTCGATGTGCGGAATCGGGTTCATGGTGATGCGGCCCAGGTCGCGCGCGGTGGTGTCGCCGAAGCGTTCGGCGGCCAGTCCGTGCGCGTTCTCGTGCACGATTACGGAAAAAATGAACGCGATCAGGCCGGTGGCGGCGGTGAGAAAATCGGCGTTCATCGGACGTCGAGCACTTTGTGGGTTTGCGGGATGACGCGGACCACGTCGAGGCGCAGGCTCGCGGCGCGCGCGCCGGCGTCGATCAGGTCGAGCAGGGCGCGACGATTCTCGCGCGTGGCGTTCTTGGAGAGCATGGTCTCGCTTTCGGGTTGAATGACGAAGGGAACGCGCGGGCTGAAGGACGCGACCAAGTCCGCGGCGCGCTCCATTTCGGTTATGGTCGCCTTCAAATCGACGATCACTTTGACGAAGAGAGAACGCGCGGATACGCGCGTTGGTTGGAAATCCGATTCGCGCAGCACGGAGAAGAAATCGCGGTGCGCATCCCAATGCTCCGTACCTGTCGCAGATGGCAGCTTGATGTCCATCGCGATCACGTCGACGTGGTCGATCACGTGGGGCAGCGCGCGCGGGTGGATGCCCGCGGTCTCGAGATACACGCGAAAGCCGCGCTCGCGCAATCCACGGGCGAGCGCTGCGACGAACTCCGGCTGCTCCAGCGGTTCTCCGCCGGTGATGCTGACCGTGACCACGGGCGCGTTCGCTTGCGCGCACGCGACCACGTCGTCAAGAACGTCTCCCAGCGCGACCGGGTTCGGGCGCCAGCGCGCCGGCGCCCCGTGCTCGCCGTGCACGACGAAACGCGGCGTCTGTACCTTGCTGTAGACCGTGTCGCACCACGAGCACGTCGCGGCACAACCCGCGGTGCGCACGAAGATCTGCCGCTCGCCCACGAAGAGCCCTTCGCCCTGCACGGAGCAGAACAACTCGGAGAGGTATCCGGCCGTCGCGGTCGACGCGGGCGATGTGTCGCGCGCGTTGGCCGCCACGTGATTTTGCTTCGAATGGGTCGACATCAAGTCACCGTTTTAACTTTCGTAGTAGCGTGCGCGATGGACGCCAGCTCGCTCCGATATTCCCGGAGCAATTCGGTCAGGATCTCGCGCGGGTCGACGCGCATCTCGGTCAATCCCACCGCTGGAACCGGCGCGCCCGCCGGGTCGACGTTGATCCCGAGGTGGATCAGGCACGTGGCCGACGCGGGGGCCGCGATCGACACCGTCAGCTTGCGATCATCATAGTACAAATCGTCGCCTTCGCGGCGCATGCGCTTTCCGCGCTTGCGCAAAAGCTCGCCGAGCCGCGCAACCATCAAGCGCTGGCGCAAGACCGCGACCTCCAGCGGACACGCGTGCTCCGCGATCACGTGCGCCATCGACACCGCGGCGATATAGAAACCCGCGCGCGCGTCGTCCAGGTCGACCAGGTTCTCGTTGGCCACGTGACACGGCCCCACGAATCCGGCCGCCGCGTCGCCGGAGAGTCCCGTATGCTCCGCCACCCACCCGCTGCGCAGCTCCACGCCCGTG
>JAKEHA010000273.1 GCA_022615275.1 Candidatus Latescibacterota bacterium | reverse complement strand
GTATAGGGGATGCGACGAGAGCGGTCAAGCCAGGAGCGGAATACGCGCCGACTGCCGCCGGCGCGTCGCCGTTTGCTGGGGACACTGGGCCTCGCGGCGGCCGGGTTGGCGTCCGCGTTCGCGATCAGCGAGTCGATCGTGTGGTGGTTCTTTCCAACCGAGTACCTCTATCCGCGTTATCAAGTATCCCCGCAGTACGGTTTGATTCCTTACCCGAACGTCGCCATGGTGCACGGCGTTCCGCGCCGCTTCGAGCTTCGATATTCGACCAATGCCGACCGCTGCCGCGGAGAAAACGTCGCGCCGGCGGGCGAGGCGCAACGGCCCGCCGTCGCGGTGCTCGGTGACTCGTACACGTTCGGGATGGGCGTGTCGGACGGGGAAGACTATCCGGCGGTGATGCGGCGCGCGCTGGGCGGTCGCTGGACGGTGTTGAGTCTCGCTTCGCCCGGCTGGGGGCTGACGCAGCAGATTCGCCGCTACTACGATCTCGGAGAAGCGTACTATCCCGACGTGGTCGTGATCCAGTTCGGCGGCAACGATCCCGAAGACAACATCATCAACCCGGTGACCAAAGTCCGAGACGGCGAGTTCGTCTTCGTCGACGGCGGCCACGGTCTCAACTGGACCAAGCGCCTTCTGGCCCGATCCGTCCTGCAACGGTCCCAGCTCTACAATTTTGCGCGCGTGCGTGCGTCCCGATTGCTGGAAGCGCAACGCGTGAAGTCCGGCATCGAGGACCAGCGGCGCACCATGCCCGGACTGGTGGGCTCGGTAACGACTCGGGACTCGGTTCGAACCATGCAGGAGCGGATCTACACCGACCTCCTCTCCACCTTCGCGCGGGAGTTGTCGGCCGACGGGCGCACGCTGGTCGTCATCGCGATCAATCGTCATCTCACGCTTTTTCCGCACATCGAGGCGGTCGTGCGCGATCTCGACGCCCAGGGATTGCTGCGCTACCACGAGGTACTCGACTGGCTGGAAGGAATGTCGGACTACGGCTCGCCCGATCCCGGCCACGGGTGGGGAGCACCGGCCCACGCGGTGATCGGCGAACGGTTGGCGGAGGTCGTCCTGCGCATCGACGAAGAGCGTCGCACTCCGGGAGGCGCGCTCTCGCCATGAGCGACACGCTGCCGATCCTCTACGAGGACAATCACCTGCTCGGCGTCTTCAAGCGCGCCGGGTTGCTCACGCAAGGCGATCGCACCGGCGATACGACCGCGCTGGAGCTGGCCAAACAGTACCTCCGCGACGCGCACCACAAACCGGGCCGCGTGTTCCTGGGGCTCGTCCATCGCATCGACCGGCCGGTCTCGGGCGTGCTCGTGTTCGCGCGCACTTCGAAGGCGGCCTCGCGCCTCGCGCGCTCGTTCCACGATCGCAAAGTGGAGAAGACCTATCTCGCCGTGGTGGTGGGGGGCTTCGATGACGAGGTCGGCGACTTGGAGGGATTCGTCGAGCGCACGCACATGCGGTCGCGACTCGCACCCGCCGCGTCGCCGAAGGCAAAACCGGCGGTGCTTTCGTACCGCGTGCTCGCGGCGCGCGGCGAGTTTTCTCTGCTCGAAGTGACACCGCGCACCGGACGCCACCACCAGATACGGCTCCAGCTATCCGCCGCGGGACATCCGATCGTGGGCGACATGAAGTATCGTGCCCCGCGCGCGCTCGCCGACCAGTCCATCGCCTTGCACGCGGCACGCCTGTCGTTCCCGCACCCGGTGCGCGAGGAATTGATCACGCTGACCGCCCCGCCGCCCGAGGGCGAACCGTGGAGCCACTTCGCCGACGCAATCGCGCACTACTTCGAATGACGATGCGAATGGCGCTCGTGCTCGAGTGCGCGCAACTCGGCGTCGATGGCGATGAGCACGCCTTCGCGCACGCCGCCGTCGCTCACCGCGAGCGTGCGCTTGCCCATCGCGCGCAGGAAGCCCAATACGATGGCCAGTCCCGCCGGGATGATGTCCGCGCGATCAGAGGGGAGTCCCGGCATGCGCTTGCGCTGCGCAAGCGTGCGCTTGAAACACTCGTCGGCCAGGGTCTCCAGCGCGCGGCGGGAGACGCGCGCGGTCGGGGAGCGACGGGTGGAGGGCGAGAGCATGGAGAGTGCGGTGGTCGCCGATCCGCCCGATGCGACGAAGTCGATCTGCGACGCCTTCACGCGCCGAAACGGTGCCAGCACGCGGGACACCGATGTTCCGACGTTGTGTTCGAGCGCGCGACGCTCGGCGGGTGCAATCGGATCCGAGTGGAAGTGGCGTTCGGTGAGGCGGAGCGCACCCAGCGGCAGCGAGCGCGCGCGCAGGAGACGGCCGCGGTGCGCCGCCACGAACTCGGTCGACCCGCCGCCGACGTCGATCAGGAACGTGTACGGCTTGGGGCGGCGTAAGCGCGTCAGCACGGAGAGGTACGCGAGCGTCGCCTCCTCGCGCCCCGAAAGCACGCGCAGAGGGACGCCGGCGCGGCGCGCGATGCGCCGCGCGACCGCGTCGCCGTTGGCGGCCTTGCGGAAAGCGTAGGTTCCCACCGCCACCACGACCTCGGCACCGTGGGAGCGCGCGAGCACCGAGAGGGCGTGCACGTCGCGCGCGGTTCGAAGGGCGGCGGCGTTCGAGATCTTGCCGGTGTGCGTGAGGCGCTCGCCCAAGCGCGAGGCCCGGCGCGCGAAGTGTTCGACCACGACGCGGTCGCCGCGCACGATACCGACCACGAGCTTGGTGGAATTGGTACCGACGTCGATGACGCCGATGCGTCGTGCGCCGCCGCGCTCCGCGGGGCTCATCGCCCGGAGCGCAGCGCCGCGAACAGGCCCTGGATGGTGGGGTCGTTGGGTGGGGAATACGTCGCGGCCTTGTCGAGTGCCGCGAGCGCCGACTTCACGTCGCCCTTCTGCTGGTACAGCTCGACCAGCGCCAGGTAGCCCTGGCGCTGATAGCCGAGCAGCTGTGCGATGTGCGTGTCAAACGAAGCGGATCGCCTTTGATGCACCTCAAGAGCTACCTAATCGATCACCGGTGGCTGCGCACGGGCGCCGCAAACTTTTCAGCCTCCGGACTGAAGCGGCAAGATAACGATCTTCTTATTCTCGAGAGCCCCGCCGCGGCAGCGGCATTTTCGCGGCGCTTCGACGCGATCTTCGCAGCAGGCGAGACCTTACCGCTCGCTCCCGGGCAATAAACCCCGTGAGCTGAGCGCAAATCCCGCTGCTTCTGGCCAGCCTTTGCTGTGCCATCAAGAGGCGCGATCAATAGGCGCGATCGCGCAGAACCTCGAAACATGTCCGCAATAAAATATTGAGATCAAGGCCCAGTGACCAATTGT
>JAKEHA010000272.1 GCA_022615275.1 Candidatus Latescibacterota bacterium | reverse complement strand
GACCAGATTGTTGGACGGCGAGGATATATAGAAGAAATCCTTCACTTCGTTGGGCGTGCGCAGTCCGAACGTGTACTCGTCCACCTGCGAGAAGAAGTCGATCTGCGTCGGGCACTGGTAGTTGCTGCCGCCGGTGCTGACCCAGTTGCCGCCCTCGAGCGAGCTGTGGTCGACGTCGACGTAGTAGCTCCAGTGCGCGTCGCTGCGTCCCAGAATCAGATTGCTGGGACCGCCGCCCGAATCGAAGTACGTGAACGCGCCCCAACGGTGGCCGGCTTCCTGGCCCATGATGGTGACGAAGTTGTTCCCCTTGGAGAAGAACCGGACGTATGGGTCCGCGTTCCACACCGAGAGCTGGTTCATGTTGCACCGGCTCTCGAGCACGCCGTTGCTGCCGTACTGGCCGCTCGAATCGAAGATGCCGAGCCCGATCCCGGTCACGTCGTTCTTGATGTTGAGCTCGTTCGCGAAGCCCGCCATCGTCTGCGGGAAGTTCGTGAAGAAGACGAGCTGGAAGAACTCGTCCGGAAACTGCGAGTAGAAGCGCTGCATCAACGCCACTTCGTTGACCAGCGGATTGACGTAGCTGAAGTACTCCTCGTACACGGCGGCGCCGGCACCGCTGGTGTGGGGAAGCCCCGCCGAGAACGAAATGGACTCGAGCGGCGGCGTCCCGCCGGGGTGGAAGCCGAGCACGATCGGGCTCCCGGCCGTGGTCGACGTGATGCCGTTGTAGGTCAACGTGAAGGAACCGCTTGGGTACAAGACGATCTGGATCGTGTTGAGATTGGCGGTCCCGTACTCGGGAACCGCACTCCACGTGACCGTGTACTTCGTGGCCTCACTCTTGGTATTCACGCTGCCACCCGCGGCCGGATTCAAGTCCATGTAATAGCCGGCGATCTTGGGCGTCGTGCTGTAGAAATCGGCCGGGTCGTAGAAGCCGGACGGATTCGGGTGCGCGCCGAACGAGAGGATCCCGTTCGCGCCCACGTACATCTGGGTCCAGTTGCCGCCCCCGAAGGCGAAGCTGAATGGGAGCGACACGAAGATGGCGCCGTCGTCTCCGGGCGCGATCGCGCTCCCCAGCACGGCGTCGTAGCTGAACGCGGGATTGGTGACGTCGTAGACGCCGCCGCCCGGGGGCGTGAACTGGAAGGTCTTGAGATTGGTATCGAACGCGTTGGTGCCGCTGAAGGTCAGCGTGCCGTCGTCTTCGATGATCCACACGTCGTCGTAGACGTAGTCGAGCCCGCCCTGCACGATGCGCTCCCCCACCACGGCCTCTTTCTGGATGCGCTCGTTGACGGCGCGCCGCCATGCGTGCTCGACTTCGTTGCCCTTGTAGGTGCCGCAATCGAACTCGGTCTCTCCGAGCAGATTCACACCCTTGGGTTCCCCCGCCGACATGGGCGGGCGGCCGTGGCGAAGCGCCGCGCGGGCGGTCGTCGCTCCCAGGAAAACGAAAACCAAACCGGCAAGCAGAACGAAATTGACGGCGGTCTGTCGATGCATGGCGGTTGCGCCTCCGCGAAGAAGGGATCGATGGGGTTCGAATCGGGTACTAACCTAAGATTGGGGCGCTTCTATTTTCGCACGGGGCCGGGCTTGTCCGCAACCTTGAAGGCGTCGCGCGACCCGGCGAACAAGTCCACGCGCACCAGGCGTCCGTCGAGGCCGCCGCTCGCGAGCGGCTTCTTCCACGTGGGCCGAAGCCCGAACGACTTCAGGAGCTCGCGGTTGCCGAAATATACGAAGGCGCTCGACCCCGCGCAGCGGTGTTTCAGAAAATCTCCGAAGCCTCGTACGAACTCCGGCATCGCGTCGCGCTTGCCGATGCGCAAGCCGTAGGGCGGATTGGTGACGATGGTGGCGCCGTCGATGCGCTCGATGTCTTCGAAGCGGCGCTTCTCGACACTCACCGTGCGACCTCCCGGCAGCCGTGCGAGATTGGCGCGCGCGGCGCGCACCGCGTCCGCCGAGGCGTCGCTCCCTTTAATGAGGGGCTTCGGCAACATACGGATGGCGGTGTCGGCCTCGCACTTGAGTGCGCGCCATCCCTCGCGGTCGAAGTCGGGCAAGCGCTCGAAGCCGAAGCGGGTGCGCAGGTAACCCGCCGGCACGCGGCAGTAGCGCATGAGCGCTTCGCACAGGATCGTTCCCGAGCCGCACATCGGATCGAAAAGCGGCGTCGATCCGTCCCATTCGGACAGCGCGAGCATCGCGGCCGCAACCGTCTCCTGCATGGGCGCTTCGACCGATTCGACGCGATAGCCGCGCCGGTGCATGGAACCGCCCGAGACGTCGATGCTCAGCGTGGCCTTGTTGGCGTGCAGGTAGAGGTTGATCCAGAGGTCGGGCTCGATGGTTTCGATGCTCGGGCGCGCACCCGTCTTCTCGCGGAACTGGTCGACGATCGCGTCCTTGATGGTGAGGGCCGCGTACTGCGAGTGCCGAATGGCGCTGTTGGACACGGTCGCGAACACCGCGAAGGTGTGCTTGGGCGTCAGGAAGTCGGACCACGCGATCGTCTGCGTGCGCTTGTAGAGATATTCGGGCGAGTGGCACTGGAAGCGAACGAGCGGTGCCAGCACGCGGGTCACGGTGAGCGCACGGTACACGATCCCGTAAAGCGCGCGGCGCTCGGCGCCGAAGTAGAGGCCGCGATAACCAGCCTTCACCTCCTGGGCGCCGAGCGCCGAGAGCTCGTGCGCGGCGACGTCTTCGCCGCCGTCGGGTACTTGCGCGAAGTAGCGCGCTTCCGCCTGATAGATGTAGCCGCGAGTTTCTATGGCTTGGCCTTGTGTTTCCCTGCTTCGACGTAGGGCTTGAAGCGTTCGACCAGGAAGTGGTGCCACACTTTGGCGACGACTTCCGGCCAACCCGGTTCGACGTGACCCGAGCCTTGCGCCTGCAGCGTCAGCTTGGTCGAATCTCCCCAGACCGGCTCGAACGTGTAGGTGAACACCAACTGGGTCGCGTTGCCCGCGAGTCCCAGCGGCCCCTCGAAGCGCAAGAGCTTGGGACGATCGACGTAGGTGACGACCGCGTGGCGCACACCGTTGCCGGCGTCGTCGAAGACTTCGCAGAAGCACCCGCCCACTTTGGGCTCGAGGTAGAACCGCTTCGGGTGCTCGGAGAACGAATGGTCCCACCAGCCGCCGATCTCGCCGGTGATGGCGCCGAAGATCTCGTCCGGCTTTCCAGGAAGCTTGATCGATTGTTCAAAGGAGAACGCGCTCGTGGGGAGCTGCTTTATGGGCGCGTCGGTCTGCTTCTGCGCGCGCGCGGGCGCGGCGGCGAGCGACGCCACGGCGGCGCACACAAGAACGAATCTCACTCGATGCCTCCTAGTACTTCGCGAGAATGGGAAGGACTGCGGTCTGCAATCCGCCCGTCACGTGCACCTGAGCGTCGCCGTCCACGAACACGTTGATCTCGGAGCGCACGCCGAACTCGGGCAGATAGATGCCGGGTTCGACCGAGAAGCAGGTGCGCTTGAGCACGCGCCGCTCGTCGTGCGTCTCCAGGTTGTCCATGTTGGCGCCGTTGCCGTGCGTCTCCTGGCCGATGCTGTGCCCGGTGCGGTGCACGAAGGCGTCGCCGTAGCCCGCCTTCTTGATGACGTTGCGCGCGGCATCGTCCACTTCCCATCCGTGCAGCACGCGCTTGTCCTTGAAAGCCGACCGTACGCAAGCTATCGCGGCGTCGCGCGCGGCGGCGACGATGTCGAAGATTTCTTTGTATCTCTCGGGTACCGTTTTGCCCACGTAACCAACGCGCGTGAGATCGCTGTACACGCCGCGCGGCTTGTCCATCTTGGCCCACAGGTCGACCAGCACGAAGTCGCCCTCTTTGATCTCGGAGTCCTTCATCGGTACCGGTTCGTAGTGCGGGTCGCCGCTGTGCGGGCCCACGCCGACAATGGGCGGGTGGTAGGTCGTCATCTTGTTCTTCGCGAAGTGGTCCATGATCGCCTTCTGGACTTCCACCTCGCGCACCGGTTGGCCCGCGCGCACGCGGTCGGCGATGAGCTTCCAGGCCACGTCGTAGCCCGCCTGCGTGTGCTTGTCGGCTTCGAGGTGCATCGCCCACTGCGCGTCGTCCCAGGTCGCTTCGAACACCGTGATCAAATCGCCCGAGGAGACGACTTCGACGCCCGCGGACTTCACGAGCTCGATCGTGCCCGCGTCGACGTGGGAGACGTAAGGAATTGCGTTCCTGGGCGAGTACTCCATGGCGACGCGCTTGAAGGGCGAAACCAATTCCTTGATCGCCTTCTCCAGTTCTTCCCAGCGCAGGTACACGACCTTGTCGCCCGGGAGCGTGTCGAGCACGAAGGTCTCGATCCGGTGCAAGAGCTTGCGCGGCGCGCCGCTGGCCGGAATCAGATAGAAGAAGCGCCGCGAGTTGATGGCCTTCTCATCGAGGCCGAGCACGCGGCGCGCGAGCGGATTGCTGCCGCGAAAGTCGTAGAGGAGCCACGCGTCGTAACCGAGGTCGCGCAGCGACGATTGGATGGCATTCAGGTCGAACATGACGATCTCCGTGGTTGAAATGGTGGAGCGCGATTATAGCCGAAGTAGGCTCTCCACCACCATCGCCGCGCCCACGATGAGGAGGAACACGCCGAAGGCTGGGCGAAGGCGCTCGCCGGGGAGGTTGCGCCCGATGCGCTGCCCCACCAGACTCCCGGCCGCGTTGAACGCGGCCACCGTGAGGGTGAGCCGCCACGGGAACTCCTCGTGCGCCGCGAATCCCAGGAAGCCGCCCAGTGAGTTGACCGCGATGATGAGCAGTGAAGTTCCCACCGCCACCTTGACGTCGATTCCGCACAACAAGACGAGCGCGGGAACCAGCAGGAAACCGCCGCCGACGCCCATGACGCCGGTCAAGAATCCCAAGGCCGCGCCCACCGCGACCACCTTCCCCATCGGAATCGAGCGCGGGTCGACTGCCGGTGCCAGCGGCCGGCGTCGCATCATCGCCAGCGACACCACCACGACCACGCTCGCGAACAACGTCAACAGCACCTGTTCCGGGATGAACTCCGCCACGCGACCGCCCAGATACGCCGCGACCATGCCGACAGCGGCCCAGCGCAGCCCGATCCACCACGACACGTTGCGCACGCGCGCGTGGGCCAAAGTCGCGACGAATCCGGTCAGCATGAGAATGAGCAGCGACGTTCCCAGCGCGGACTTGACGGGAAGATCGAGGACGTACACGAGGATGGGGACGAGCAGGATCGATCCGCCCGCGCCGAAGAGCCCGAACAGCACTCCCGCGGCGAACACGAGAGCACCGGCGCCGAGTAGTCCCATGCGCGCAGTATATCGCGATGTGCCGATCTCTTCAAACGCTGCCCGGCGGGTCCTGTCACTCGTCACCCCGCCGCCTTGTGCGGCGGGGGCCCGACGAGCGACACCCGCCGGGGGACGCTCGGAGATTGGGTCCGGCCGACGCGATCGATTCCTCGACGCGATTTCTGCAGCGCGAGTGAAACACGATATTGTCGGACTCGCGCTGCAGTTTGAGCGGAGAGGAACGATCGCGCCGGCCGAAGGCCTACACTTCGGCGCGCGATTCGTCGAAGAGGCGGCAGCCCTCCATGAGGACCGCTTCGGTGGGATCGGAGATGTTGGCGACCGGGAAGGTCGATACCGGCTCGACCGTGAAGGAGCCGTCGTCGGCCCAGGTGACGACGCGGTAGATGGCTTCGTTGCCGGCGTGGGTGCCGGCGCGCCCGTGCACGAGGCGCCCGGAATCCAGATAGATGACCGCGCCCTCGCCGTCGCCGCGCAGGAGGTCGACGCGCACCGACTTGCGGCTCTGCGACAGACTCTGAATCAGGTCGACGAAGGAGAAACTCGCGAAGGTGCCGCGGAAACCGACCGACTCGCGCGCCTGCTTGCGCGCCATGCCGCGCGCGGCGCGGCTCACACGCGCCGCCACCACGTCCCAGTCCAGCGGGGGTGCCAGCACGTCGTCGAAGCCGGCGTCGATCAGGTCGAGTGTGACCGCGGGGTCGCTGGAGTCCACGATCGCGTAGAGCATGACGTTCGGAATCAGGCGCAGCACCACACTCAAGCGCGCCGCCTCCATGCCGAGGGTGGCGAAATCGACCAGCACCGCCACCGGCGGGGTCGCTTCGCAGTACGGGCGCGCTTCGGTCATGCTGTGCTTCTGCACCACCGGGTGTCCCATGCGCGCGAAGCGCGGCGACATTTCTTTCACCATGTCGTCGTTGAGCGAGACGACCACGACTTGGCGCCGCTCGCTGTCCGCACCCGCCGACTCGAGCATGCGCACGTAGGCTTCGACCACTTCCAGCGACGCCACGCGTCCCACCGCGGCGCGCAGGCGCCCCTTCACAGCGGCCGCCTCCTCCACCGCGTCGCCCACGCCGACGGCGTGGCGATACCACGCGATGGCGAGGATCTGCGCGGCGACGTCGATCTCGTGCAGGGTGGCACCCGCCGTGGGGCGTTCCTCGCCCGCGAAGAGGGCGCGCGTCTTCTCTAACAAGGTATCGATGCGCCACGGAAACGCCAGCGCTCGCGCTTGCGCGATCGAGCGCCCCAGATCCCGAAAGGGCGCCGGCGTCGCCGGGGGCGTCGGCGTCAGGAGCCACGCGGCCACTTGCACACCGTCGGTGGCAACGCGTCGCAGCCCGAATACTTTCGCGAGGTCGCGCACGTCGCGCGTCACGAGCGCGAAGGGGGCCGAAACGCCCGCGTGGGCCAATCGGTCCTCCGCCATGATCTGTACCGCGGAGAACAGCGCGCGCAGCATCTTCGAGTACGACGCCGGGTTGTCGAGGAGCGTGCCGCTGACACTCGAGAGGACGCTGATCTCGACGCCGACCGGCGCGCCCGCGCCGTCCGCCATCCACTTCGAGAACTCTTCGACCAAGTCCTGCGAAACCAGGATGTGTCCGATGGTCTGCTCGGAAAGGACCAACTCGATCTCTTCACGGCTCGAGACCGCGAACGTCTCGCGGCCCTCGCGCTTGAAGACGGGCACGAGGAAGTTCTTGAACGCGGGCGAGCGCGTGACCAGCAGCACCGCGCGGTTGACCTCGGGTGCGGCCGGTTCGCTGGCCTGCGACTGCTCATCGGATGCCACCTCGAAGAGCTCGGGCAGCTCGATGCGGCTGCGCACGTCGGCTCTCTCGCTCGACGCGAACATCTTGTGCCTGGTGGAACGCGGCTTCATCAGACGTCCGCCGTGGCGACCGGCTTGGGAGCGGCGGCCGTCTGCGGGTTCAAGATCGACAAGGGATCGGTGGAGAAGCGCGCAGCCTCCTCCGGCTTCACGACCTTCTTGTTCACCAGCTCACGCAGATGCTGGTCGAGGAGCTGCATGCCTTCCTTGCGCGCGGTCATGATCACGTTGGGAACCAAGTGGCTCTTCCCTTCGCGGATGAGGTTGCGAACCGCGGGGTTGCCCACCATGATCTCGAGCGCCGCGACGCGCCCGTTTCCGTCCGCGCGCCGCAGGAGCTGCTGCGAGCAGATTCCGATCAACACTTCAGAGAGTGTCAGGCGAATCGCGGCTTGCTGGTCGACCGGATACGCGTCGGCGACGCGGCTGATGGACTGCGCGGCCGACTTGGTGTGCAGCGTCCCCATCACGAGCAGCCCCAACTCGGCGGCCGTGAGCGCCAGCGAGATCGTCTCCAGGTCGCGCATCTCGCCCACCAGGACCACGTTGGGGTCCTCGCGCAAGGCCGCGCGCAGCGCGGACGCGAAGTTCGCCGAGTGCTCGCCGATCTGCCTCTGATTGATGAGCGAATTCTTGTTGGAATGAATGAACTCGAGCGGATCTTCGAGCGTGATCATGTGATAGTTCATGTGCTCGTTGAGATAGTCGACCATGGCCGCCAGCGTGGTCGACTTGCCCGAGTTGGTCGGCCCCGTCACGAGAATCAATCCGTTCTTCTGGTGTAGCATGCGCTTGAGCGACTCGGGGAATCCCAGCGCGTCGAGCGTGGGAATGTCGTGCGGGATCATTCGAAACGCCGCCGCCAAACCCGGGTGCTTTCGAAACATGTTGATGCGAAATCGAGCGACACCGGGGAGCGTGTAGGCGCAGTCGAGTTCGCCGTTGCGCTCGAGCACTTCGATCTGCGAGTCCGTGAGCAGCTCGTACACGAGCACCTTGACCTCTTCGGTCGTGAGCACGCGATGGCTGGTTTTTTCGAGGGTGCCGTGAATGCGCAGCATCGGCTCGAAGTCGGCGCCGATGTGGAGGTCGGAGGCGTCGTGCTCCTGCATGATGCGGAGGAAGGCGTCGATCTTGGCCATGGCGCGTGGACATCCTCCTGGGTGCGTGGTCGTTCGGGAGCAAAACTGGCGACGGTAGACCCTCTAGGGGCAGCAAGGAACGTGCCCGGGAAGGGCCCGCGCCCACGGGCCAGCCCATTATGAATCAATCGGTTAAGACGCTCGGTGAGGCGCGGGAAGCGACCGCCCCGGGAAGGTCTCTCAATTTGCGATGGGCGTGCGCGGAAGGTCCTCGGAGGGCACGACGACGAGGTCGTGGCGGTGGCCGCCGTTGCGAAGCACGGTGACGGCGAGCGACTCGCCGGGTGTCCACCGGGCCAGCGTGCGCTGGAGGTCGTCGACGGTCGCGACGCCGTGCCCGTCGAGTGCCACGATGAGATCGTGGGCGCGCAGACCGCCGCGGTGCGCGGGTCCGTCCTCGGCCACCGAAACGACGTGCACGGCGCTCGGGCGCGAGAGCTGGAAGCCGCGTTGCACGCGCCGGCTGACGGGCCTGGTCTCACCGACCAGCCCCATCACCGCGCGGCGCACACGCCCGCGCGTAAGCAGTTCGCCCACCACCCAGGTCATGGTCGCGGACGGAATAGCGAAACAGAGCCCCTGCGCGAGGCGGATCATGGCGGTGTTGACGCCGATCACGCGGGCGCGGCTGTCGACCAGCGGTCCCCCCGAGTTGCCGGGATTGAGCGCCACGTCGGTCTGGATCACGTTCTCGATCAAGCGGCCCGACCGGCTGCGCAGGTTGCGGCCGAGCGCCGAGATCACACCCGCCGACACGGTGCTCTGGAATCCCAGCGGATTTCCGATCGCGATCGCCATCTGCCCGACCCGCAGCGTCTCGGACCCGCCGATCGCGACCGGAGTGAGCCCGCCGTCGGGGACGCGCAACAAGGCCAAGTCGGTGGCCGGGTCGGTGCCGACCACGCGCGCCTCGAGCTCGCGCCCGTCCGTGAACACCACCGCGACCGACTTCGCTCGCTCGACCACGTGGTCGTTGGTGACGACGAACCCATCGGGGGCCACCACGAAGCCGGATCCGGCGCCTTCGCCGGTGTCACCGCGGCGGTTCTCGGCCGTCACGCGGATGCTCACCACCGAAGGCGTCACCGCCTCGACGACGTCCACGACGGCCCGCGAGTACGCGTCCAGGAGTTCACGCTCGTTGACCGATTCCTGACCCTCGTCCGACCCTGAAGGCTCTGCCACACCGTCACTTAGCAGCCATTTGAATTCCGGTTTCATGTCATCCTCCCGCGGCAATATAACGGGTGCCGCAATGCCGTCGCAAACCACCGAGGCAAGCGGCGAGACGCGAGCGAGGACCTGAGAGCGGAGGGGAACCCTCGTTGCGAGCCGGGACGGTTAGTAGTTGTGGCGGAGAATCTCGCCCTCGACCATGAAGACGACGTCTTCGGCGATGTTGGTGGCGAGGTCGGCGATGCGCTCCATGTGGCGAGTCGCGCTGATCGTGTTGATGGCGGGCTCGATGTAGGTCGGGTTCTCGCGCATCACGGTCTGCATCGCCGAGTACATGAAGCGGTGGATGCGGTCGACTTCATCGTCGACCATGCACACCGAGCGGGCGAGTGCGGCGTCGCGCTCGACCAGTGCATTCAAGCTGTCGCGGACCATGTGCTGCACGACTTCCACCAGCTTGTGGAACTCATCGGGTAGCGGCACTGACTCCAGGTCCGCGAGCATCTCCGCCCGCTCCGCGACGCTGACCGCGTGGTCGCCGATGCGCTCCAAATCGTTGTTCACCTTGAGGGCCGTGATGATGAAGCGCAAATCGGCGGCGACGGGTTGGTGCAGCGCGAGGATCTTGAGGGCGCTCTCTTCGATCTGGTTCTCGCGGTCGTTGATCACGTGGTCGCCGGCGGCGACCTCCTGGGCGAGCGCCTTGTTGCGACGGACGAGCGCGATGATGGCCTTGTTGGTGGCCTCTTCCACCAACGCCCCCATCGTCAGGAGGTCCTTCGCCAGTTGATCCAGATCTCGTTGCAGGTGTTTGGCCATGCCGCGTTGAATCGCTGTCGCGTTCTTAATCTCTTCTTTAGAGTAAGTGCCAAACCACGTCAACCTCTGGCTTTCGGATTCGGGCATGTCACTCACCCTCCCTGGTTAGCTGGTACCCGGGTTCGCCGCCCGCCGTAAGGGGATCTGGACCCGGAAGGTGCTGCCGCGCCCGGGCGCGCTTTTCAGGGCGACGTTGCCGCCGTGCGACAGGGCCACGTGTTTGACGATCGAGAGTCCCAGCCCGGTGCCGCCCAGCTGGCGCGAGCGCGCCTTGTCGACGCGGTAGAAGCGCTCGAAGATGCGGCCCTGGTCCTCGGGTGCGATGCCGATGCCGGTGTCCTCGACGGTCAGCACGGCGTTGGGCCCCTCCACGCCCAGGCGCACGTCGACGCGCCCGCCTTCGGGCGTGAACTTGAGCGCGTTGCTCAACAAATTGTCGACCAGCTCGCGCAACGCCTCCGAGTCGCCGTCGATGACCACCGGAGCGTCCGAGACCCGCGCCGCTATCTCGACGCGCTTGGTCTCCGCGGCGTGCACCTGCGACCGGTACGACTCCGCGACCGCTTCGCGCAGGTCCATGGCCTCGAACTGCACCCCGCCCTCTTGGTCCGACTCCAGGCGCGAGAGCGTCAGCAGGTCGGAGACCAGGCTGCTCAAGCGCAGCGACTGGTCGTGGATCTTCTCGATGAAGCGCCGGTGCGTGTCCGGGTCCATGTCTTCGTCGTCGATCAACGTTTCGACCAGACCGCGGATGGCGGCCAGCGGCGTCTTGAGCTCGTGCGAAATATTGGCCACGAAGTCGCGGCGTACGCCCTCGAGCTGGCGCAACTCGCTCACGTCGTGCAGTACGAGCACGGCGCCGACGCGCTCGCCGTTGGCGTTCTTGAGCGGCGATCCGATGAGCTGGATCACCTGGTCCTTTTGCGGTTTCGAAATGCGCGCTTCCGACACGCGTACGCGGTCTTCCTTCATGGCGTCGGCCAAGGCCTCGCTTACTTCCACCACGCGCGTCACTTCCCAGATGCGGCGCCCCTGGGCGGTGGCCGCGTCGATGCCGAGAATCGCCTCCGCGGCGCTGTTCGCGTGTACCACGTAGTCGTCGCGGTCCACCGCCACCACACCTTCGACCATGCTGGCCAGGATGGCGAGGGTGACGTTGCGGTCGGCGGTGATGGTGTCGATCTGGGACTTGAGCTGGGCCGTCATCGCGTTGAGGGCCTCCGCCAGCTCGCCGATCTCGTCCTTGCGATCGACGCGGACCGGGTGCTCGTAGTCCCCCGCAGCCACCGCGCGCGCGGCCGTGGTCATGGAGACCAACGGTCGCGTGTAGTTGCGCGCCAGCAGGAGACCGATCAAGAGTGCCAGCAGCACGGCCAGTGCGGTACCGAGCAGCACCACGCCGCGCACCGCGCCGCGCCGCTGCTCGAGCGCCAAGAGCGGTTTGGCCACGCGCACGTACCCCGCCACGGCGTCGCCCTTCACTACCGGCACCGCCACGTTCATGGACGTGCCCCCGAACGAGCTGCTGAAGTGCTTGGACACGCCCACGCCCTTGGTGAGCGCACCCACGATCTCGGGGCGCGTGCGCTGGTTGTCCATGACCTTCGGATCCTCGCGCGAGTCGGCGAGCACGCGGCCGTCGGCGCCGATCACGGTCAGGCGCGTGTCGGCGCGAGAGCCGAGCATCCAAACGCGCTG
>JAKEHA010000045.1 GCA_022615275.1 Candidatus Latescibacterota bacterium | reverse complement strand
GCGCAGGAAGTACCCCCGGCCTACATCGAGCCTGGATATTACTCCCGCTTCTACCTCGGCGATGAGGACACCTGGCGCGGCTGGGCCCATCTCGTGCGCGGAAATTATGGGCTGGCGGAGCAGCATTACCGCCGCGCCGCCCGTGGGCGCGAAACTGCTCTCGAACCGCATGGGGGAGTTTCATGGCGTCTTCACTATACTAAGGGGGTAAGCATAAATCAAGCCCGAACGCGCCGCCATCACGTTCCTTTGACATCGTTGCACAATCTTGAAGCGGCGACTCGCGCGCGTGCCGCGCTATCGTGGCGTGCCTTGGGCAGCGTTCGTCCCAGCGCGACCGACATCACGTGGCTCGCTTGGCTGGCCCCGTAGAGTCGCAAGAAAACAGGCCGCCCCTCTTGCGAGGAGCGGCCTGGTCGACGCGAAGGCGCACGCCCGCTACCTCCGCGCGCGACTACCGCAAGCCCACCGACGGCGTCATGAGCCGTTCCGTCATTTCCGCGAGCGTCACGAACTCGGCGCGGTAACCGTGTACGTCTTCGCCGCGCGCGCTGCGCGCGGTCGCGATGACGTGCTCCATTGTGGCGTGGCCGCGCTCGCGCGAATCGCGAAGAATCATCCCGTACTCCGCCACCGCGGCCGAGAAGCGAAAGTCGTGCGAGGCATTCGCGAAGGAGGTGTTGCGGTCCTTCACCACCACCGAGAGCAGGTTGCTTTCGCTCGCGGTCGGCTGTTTGTAGCGAAACGACACCGTGAGCAGCTCCGCGCTGCGACGCGCGTCGTCCTTGACGGTGAGATGCGAGTACTTGAGCGGCTTGCCGCTTCGCCCCTGCTGCACGGTGAGCGTCAGCTCGTAGAGTGCGGTCACCGCGTGGCCGGCGCCGATCTCGCCCGCGTCCTTGGTGTCGTCGTCGAAGTCGCGGTCGTTCAACACGCGGTTCTCGTAGCCGATCAATCGGTACGACGACACGCGCGCGGGATTGAACTCGACCTGCAGCTTGACGTCCTTCGCGATCGTGAGCACGGCTGCGCCCATTTCATTCACGAGGACCTTGCGCGCCTCGTTGAGGTTGTCGATGTAGGCATAGTGACCGTCGCCGTGGTCCGCGATCTTCTCCATCTTCGAGTCCTTGAGGTTGCCCTCGCCGAACCCGAGCACGGTCAGGAAGACGCCGGTCTTTCGCTTCTCCTCGATCAGACGCACCATGTCGCCGTCGCTCGACATGCCGACGTTGAAATCACCATCGGTGGCGAGGATGATGCGATTGTTGCCGTCCTCGAAGAAACTCCCCTGCGCAACTTGGTAGGCCAGTTGAAGGCCGGCGCCTCCGGCCGTGGACCCTCCGGCCTGTAGTCGCTCGAGAGCACAAAGGATCTCTTCCTTGTCGCTCCCGGAAGTCGGCGGCAGGACGAGGCCCGCCGCACCCGCATACACGACGATCGCGACGCGGTCCTGCTCGCGCAGCTGATCGACCAGCATTCGGAACGATGACTTCAAGAGCGGAAGCTTGTTGGGCTGATCCATCGAGCCCGAGACGTCGATCAAGAACACGAGATTGCTGGGCGGCAGCTCGTCGACGTCGATGCGCGCGCCTTGCAGGCCGATGTGGACCAGCATGTTGTCGCCGTTCCACGGGCACTCGGCCACTTCGGTCGTGATCGAGAACGGATGCCGGCCGCGCGGGTTGGGATAGTCGTAGTCGAAGTAGTTGACCAGTTCTTCGATGCGCACCGCGTCGGTGGGCGGCAACTGTCCCCGCGTGATGAAACGGCGCACGTTGCCGTACGACGCCGCATCGACATCGACGGAGAAGGTCGAGAGTGGTCGCTCGCGGGCCTCGAACCACCCGTTTTCCTCGATGACTTCGTAGGACTCGAAGCCGGGTGAGGGCCACGACATGGGAGGCGTGAGGCATTGGATCTCGGTGCGACCCGGCGTCGCCAGCGAGAACTTCGCAGCGTCCTTGACGGCCCTCTGCTCGCGTGCCGCGGGCGCCCCGGCGAGCGGTGTCGCGGACTCGGCTTCCGAAGACAATTCTCGCAGCCGCGCCATTTGGAAGTCGACGGTGGCCGTTCGTCCCGTGACCACGGTGATGCGCTGCTTCGCGGTCGTTAGTCCGGCCGCCTCGACGCGCACGGTGTAGCTCCCCGCCGGTACGTTGGGAATGACGAAGGCACCGTCGGTCGTCGTCCGCGCCAAGAGGCGCGTACCTTCGACGGTAACGGTCGCACCGATAACGGGAATCTGCGTGACCGCGTCGAGGACGCGTCCCGTGATGCGGCCCGCTCCTTCGGCGCTCGAGAGCGCCGCGAACAGGATTCCTGTCATCATCGCGATGACCCAAGTAGTGATCCTCATCTCGACTCCTTTCGCGAGAGATCGTGCGGGGTCACCAAACCACGCGGCGACTCTCGATACACCCATGAGTCGCCGCGGGCGCGCGTTTGGTTTTGAAAAAAGGAAGAAACTTCGGCGGGAGCTAGTCGACCAGGCGAATGCGGATCGCTCCGTCGCGCGTATAGATGATGAGGATGCGACCTCGTTTGTCCTCGGTGACACGAGTGCTATCGGCTTCGACGGTCAAGAGCGAGCCGTCGAGCAGAATGGTCAGGGTTTGCTTCGCCGTGACAGTCGCGTCCAACATCGCGGACGGGACCTGCACGCGCCCCGCCTTGGACGCGGCTTGGGGCGATTCCGACAACGTGGCGGCCGGAGCGGCGGCTTCCGTTTCCTCCTTGGCAAGCGCGTCCGTTTCACCGGCCGAACGGGCGCGGTCTTCGCGCTCCGCGGTCGCCGGGTGGGATTGGGGAGCGGGCGAATCAGAAGCGGCGAGATCCTTAGACATCTTCGTCTCCGAGGTGTTCTTCTTGGTGTCGGCATCCACGAACGCTTCCGACGGGGGAGCGCTTTCGGGCTTCGCTCGGCGCGGCAACTGCATTTCCTCGGGGGGCTCCGCGCGTTGCGCAGTCTCCCGCGACACCGGTTGTAGCGGCACCGGCACCTCACCGCCTCCGCGATTGAGACCGATTGAATACGCACCGATCACCAACGCGACACTGGCGGCGAGCACCGCGGCTACGCGGCTGTTCGTCAACTCGACCATGCGCCTGCGCTTCGCGAGCACGCCGTGCTCACGCATCGCGTCGACCACACGCTCCTCCATACCCGCGGGCATACCCGCGGGCATGCGCTCGCGCGGGAGGCTGTCGAAGGCCTTCTGTTCCGCTGGAGTCAGCTCGTCGCTCATGTCATTCTCCTCCTCCCGACATCATGGCGCGCAGTCGTTTGCGCGCGTTCGCGAGGTGCGTCTTGGACGTTCCCTCGGGGATGTCGAGATGATCCGATATCTCTCGGTGTTTCATTCCTTCCACGTCGTGTAGCACGAGCACCATGCGCTCGCCGTCCGGGAGGCGGGCAATCATTCGCTCCAGATCGATCCGGGTCTCGTGCCTATCGGGCGCGACGGCGATATCCGGGACGATACTCACTCCGTCTTCGCGCGAGCGTCCGTATTTTCGAATCCGGTCGCGCACGCGGTTCAAGCCGATACCGGTCAGCCAGGTCGAGAACTCCGAGTTCCACTGGAACCGCCCCATGCCCTGGAAGGCGTGGACCCAGATCTCCTGCACGACGTCTTCCGCTTCATCATCGCCGCGAGCCAATAAGCGGGCAACTAGCATGAAGAGCCGGGGCGTGTGGCGGCGGTAAAGCTCGAGGAAGGCCGGTTCGTCCTTGTGGTGGAGAACGGCTTCGACCAGCTCACGGTCCGTCCGGGGGCTGCCTGCGGGCGCGCTCATCTCACGCATTGAGTCGCTCCGGGTCTCGAAAAAGTTTTCGCGAAATCGGGATTGGAAAGGAAGAGTCCGCCAAGAAGATGCCTCCCATGCGCCTATCGCGGGACGGCAATTGGGCGGCGACGTCTCGATTCAGTCGAGTGTCTACGAAACGGGCTCTTCGACGGTCGGATCGGACGCGCCGTCGGTGGTATCCGTGGTCACGTCTGCGGTGTTTGCATCCGCGTCGAGCGGCAGAATGCCCCCGGCCTTGTTCTCCCTGCTCAACCGCTTCTTCTCCAGCTTCTCCGCTTGCTTCTTCTTCCGCTTCGCTTCCTTCTGACGCTTCTCGAAGCCGTAGTTGACTCGTTTCGCCATGCGTGGTGTTACTCGCTTTCCAAAGGTGTCGCAGGGTGGACGTCGAGATCCGACTTCGGACGCGCCCGCGCCCCATCTCATCCAGTGGGAGATTACCGCCTCGGGCGCGAGATAACAAGCAAAGAGGGAGCTGCTAGCGCCTGCGAACCGTCGCGTAGACCCAGCCGATCTCGCCGCCCATGGTCTTGACCTGAACCCACGGACCGTCCTCGGCGAGTATCTTGAACGAATCGCCCGGCGCGAGGTTGCTCAACAGGCGCTTGGCGTGCGGGTCGACTTTGGGCGCTTCGACGGGATCGGGGTCGCCTTCGAACAGATACTTGAGACGCGCGAAGAACCCGCGCTTCTTGGGAGCTTCGTCGCCCTCGCCGCGCGCGGCGTGATCGGCGTCCAACTCACCCGAGAGCTCACGCAGGCGGCGCATCGTCTCGCGCGCCAACGCGGTCTGGGGGGCAATATCCGAATCGCAGAAGGGGCAACGGTTGATCGTGAACTCCACGACGACGCCGCAGCACGGGCAGGGAACCCGGTTGGCCTCGAACTTGTAGCGCTGCTTGATGCGCAGGAGCTCGTCGATCTCGGCCCCGCGATCGGGCGCCTGGCGGTTGGAGACACGCTCATCGGCCTTTGCCATCTGCGACTGAATTTGATCTTTTACAAGCGTCTCCACGATTACACCTCGGGCTGGACCGGTAGGAAAAAAACTCCGACTACCCCACTAGGGGAACCGAAAGCAGCATGCAAAATCCGAACCAGCAGGCAAGGTCGTTGTGAAAGCTGGGTGCTTGGTGTCGTCGACGATCGCCACGACGTGGCCGCTCGATTCACAGCTGCCCTCTCCTCGGTGTCCCGGCAACGTGCTATGATGATGCCCGCCTTGAACGGCGGACCCGCCGACCGTGTACCTGGAAGCGCACACAGGAGACACCGATGCAATCCTTCCCCCGGAGCCGAACCCGGCTCGTGACCCTGGCGTTGTTCGCATTGGTTGCCCTGGCCTGGGTGGTCGCACCGCTCGAGGCCGAACCGCCGACACCGCCACCTTATTACGCCATTCAAAATGTCCGCGTCGTCACGGGCGCGGGTACCCCCATCGAGGGTGCGACGGTCTTGCTCGCGGACGGTTTGATCGAGGCCGTTGGCAAGAACGTCAAGATTCCCGGCGACGCGCGCGTGATCGACGGCAAAGACCTGACACTCTATCCCGGCTTGATCGACGCGATGACGACCATCGCGCAAAAGCAGGAACCAGAGTCGTCGGGCGGCGAGCGGGTGATGCGCACCGCTTCCGCGATCATGGGGCCTGAAGACCGCCCGGCCACGACACCGTGGATCACCGCCGTCGAGCAGCTCGCCGCCGACGCCAAGGTCGAGAAGTGGCGCACGGCCGGCTTCACCGCCGCGGTCACCACACCCGAGAAGGGAATCTTCGCGGGCCAAGCGGCGCTTATCAACTTGGTCGACAAGCCCGACGGGCAAGCGGTGCTGTCAACGCCCGTCGCGCAGCGGTTGAATTTTGCCGGCGCGGGCGAGCTGCGCAGCTTCCCGGGTTCGTTGATGGGTGTGCTCGCGTACGTCGAACAGACGTTCGCGGACGCAGATCACTATTCCAAGGTGAAAGCCGCCTATGCGAAGGATCCGCGCGGGCGCGTGCGCCCCGAGTTCGATCGCACGCTCGAGCCGATCGAGATCGCGGTGGTGGACCGCACGCGGTTCCTGATACCGGCCAACCTGGGCCGCGAGATCGACCGCGTGCTCGTGCTCCAGAAAAAGCTGGGCGTGCTTCCTATCGTGTACGGCGGGCAGGGCGCATACGCGCGCGCCGAGCAGCTTCGCGCCGCGAAGGTCCCCGTGCTGGTCAATTTGAATTGGCCCAAGGAAGAGAAGAACCGCGATCCCGAGGCCGAGACGCCGTTTCGCACCTTGGTGCACCGGCGCATGGCGCCGACCACGCCGGCCGCGCTGGCCGCGTCGGGGGTGCCCTTTGCGTTCTACTCGGGCGG
>JAKEHA010000271.1 GCA_022615275.1 Candidatus Latescibacterota bacterium | reverse complement strand
CATTCGTTCTCCGAAATTCGATTGGTAGAGCGTGCCGTCGCGCAGCGCACGCACGCGCGCGAGGATCTTCTCGCGGCGGTCGGGGTAATGCGTCGCGAGCCACTCTTCGAAGATTTCCTTCACGCCGTGGGGGAGTCGGAGCACGACGTGCCCGGCGTAGCGCGCGCCCGCAGCCGCGCACGCCTCGAGAATGCGCGGAATCTCCGAGTCGGTGAGCGCGGGAACGACGGGGGCGACCAGCACGCCGGTGGGAACGCCCGCGCGCGCGAGTGTGGCGATCGCTTCCAGGCGGCGCTCGGGCGACGAGGTGCGCGGCTCCATGGTACGCGCGAGGGCGGCGTCGAGTGTGGTCACGGAAAGATACACTCTGACCGCGGCGTGCTCGGCGAGTGCCGCCAGCAAGTCGACGTCGCGCGTCACCAGATGATTCTTCGTCACGACGATGACGGGGTTGCGAAACTCCGCGAGCACTTCGAGCACGCGTCGCGTTAGTTTCAGGCGCCGTTCGATCGGCTGATACGGATCGGTGACGCCGGAGAGCGCCAGCGGTGTGGGCTTCCACGAGCGCGACATGAGTTTCGCGCGCAACAATTCGGGCGCCTTCTCCTTGACGAAGATCTTCGTTTCGAAGTCGAGACCCGCCGAGAGGCCGAGAAATTCGTGCGTGGGTCGCGCGTAGCAGTTGTGAGACGCGAAGCCAGCTGCGAAGAACGTGCCAGTCGACGTCTGAATGTCCACAACGTCCTGGACATGTCCGTTTTCGATGGCGAAGACGGGTTCCGGAGAGAATGCAGGCTCGACGCCGAAGATAGACGCGATCTTGCGCTGAATCGCCGGCCGACATGTCGCCAGAAACCGCACTCTATCCGAGGACGATCCGACGAGGCGAATCGTACTCGCTTGATTCGGACGGTACTCGATCCGAAACGTGAAGCCCAGGCGGCTTGTGTAACGCCGAACTCTCTCCAGTACGACGAGGTCGACCTGCGACATCCGGAGCGACTTTCCGTGGTGGCCCTCTGCGTCAAAGAACCCAGCGACGAAACCGCGCCAGTAGCTGCCGCTGTCTCGTTCGTCATGGACCACCGCGTCGATCACGGCGAGCTTGGGCAGCGATCGAGACTCCACTTTCCACATCGCGGTCGACGCTCGGCGGTCGGCGTCGAAGGGTTTGACATGGGTTTCGATTCCGAATGACTTGAGGTACTCGACGGCCCGTACCAGCGGCTCGCGATCCGTCATGGCCACTCGCCAGTACGCGGACGGGAACCCGAGCTTGTCGCTTCTCCAGCCGGGCTCGAAGCGCATGGTGCCGTCGCCCAGCGTCAGCCCTCCGAGATAGCCGATTCGGTAGTCTTCGTCGAAGGAAACGGCCGGCGTCATTGGCAGGGCCCGCAGTTCTCTTAGTGCGAGCCGCTCGGTGGCATACCAGCGGGAATACGTCCCCAACCAACGGTGCTCCGCAGTCGTATCGACATCACCGAGCGCCGTGACGATCCGACGCGTCGGTTTTCTCGACCACCACACGGCCTCGACCATCGTGCGCCGAAATTTCCGCGTGGAACCGCCAATCGGGTATTCGTCGAAGCCCACGAGTTCATCGCCGACCAGGGTGCTGCCAATCGGTCGCCAGCTCATGTCGGCGTGGAGCACAGGTGTCTCCGGCACCAGGCAGTACACACACCCATGTTCGCAGCCCCGATACGGGTTGATGCTGGCCTCGAAGCCGACGTCGGGACTCTGGTTGCGCGCCACGATCGACGCCGACGAATCGCGGTGGAACTCGGTGGGCGGACGCGCGGGCGCGTCCTCGGCGAACTCGTCCGGCTGCACGACGTCGACATCGGCGTCGTCGTAGACGAGGCGCTCGAAGCGCCCCGCCGGATTCGAGATGCTGCCGCGACCCTTGGCGAAGTTTTTGTCCATTGACGGTCTCCGCCGTGTATTGTAGGCCACCTCGTTATGTCGTTGCGAAAAGATATCGCCTCCATGCCCCGGACCGTGTGGGTGCTGTTCGTCGGCACCTTGATCAATCGCTTCGGGAGTTTCGTCTTCGTCTTTCTCGCCGTCTATCTGACCGGGAAGGGCTACTCCGCGCCCCAGGCCGGGCTCGCGATCGGCGCCTACGGGGTCGGCGCCATCTGCGCCTCACTGGTGGGAGGCTGGCTCGCCGACCATCTGGGACGGCGCAACACCATCGTGCTCTCGATGGTCCTCTCGGCGGCCGTCATGCTGGGGCTCTCGCAGGCGCAAGGCTACGCCTTGCTCATGACGCTGACGGTATTGGCCGGCTTTTGCGCCGAGATGTACCGGCCCGCCGCGACCGCGCTCATCGCCGACGTCACCACACCCGCGCAGCGCGTGACCGCATACGCGCTCTACCGTCTCGCCATCAACGCCGGTTTCGCCGTAGGCCCCGCCGTGGGCGGCTTCATGGCCAGCAAGTCGTTCCTCTACTTGTTCGTCGGCGACGCGGTGACGTCGCTCCTCTACGCCGGCATCGCCGTCGCCGCGCTCCCCAACCGTGTCGTGCACCACGTCGCGCAGCAGGGGCGCAGCGCGCTGCGCGTGATCCTGCACGATTCGAGCTTCCTCATGTTCCTCGCCTCCACCATGGCGGCGTCGATGGTGTTCATGCAGCACATCTCGAGCTATCCATTGTGGATCACCTCGCTCGGATACTCGAGCGGCGTGTTCGGCGCGCTGATTTCGGCAAACGGCGTCTTGATCTGTCTCACCGAGCTTCCCTTGACGTCCTACACGCGCAAGCGGCCCGCCCGGCGCGTGATGGTGATCGGGATGCTCGTGTTCGGCGCGGGATTCGCGCTGACCGGGCTTGCGGAGACGATCCCGCTCCTCGTGGCGACGGTCGTCGTTTGGACGGTGGGCGAGATGTTCTACTTCCCGATGGCGGCCGCCCACGTCGCCAACATTTCGCCGCCGGACATGCGCGGGCGCTATCAAGGCGCGTGGGGGATTTCCTGGGGGCTGGGCGCGGTGCTGGGACCGGTGCTGGGCACCGCGCTCTTCGCGATCGAGACGCGTGCGGTGTGGCCGGCGTGCGGCGCGATCGCAGCGCTGGGT
>JAKEHA010000270.1 GCA_022615275.1 Candidatus Latescibacterota bacterium | reverse complement strand
GGCGCCGAACTTCCGTCCGGCAACGGGCCCATCGCCGGGCTCCATCGCCAAGAGAAGCGTCTCGCGGCCGTCCCCGGCTTGAACACGTTCTCGCTGCGCGCCGCCTACTTCTTCGAGAACCACTTCATGGCGCTCCCGCTCATCAAGCACCAGGGCATCGCCGGGTCCGCGATCCGCGGAGACCTTGCCATCGAGCAGATCGCGTCCGCCGACATCGGCGCCGCGGCGGCGCAGGCGCTGCGCGCGCGCGACTTCAAGGGCTTCACCGTGCGCGAGCTGTTGGGCCCGCGCGACCTCTCGCTCGACGAAGCGACGCGCATTATCGGCGCGGCCATCGGAAAGCCCGATTTGATGTACGTGCCGTTTCCGTACGAAGCGGCTCTCGACGCGATGGTCAGCACGGGTCTTTCGAAGAGCTTGGCCTCGCTCTACGTCGACATGTCGCAGGGGTTCAACGAGGGACGCATCAAGTCGGTCGAGGGACGCAACGCGCGCAACTCGACGCCGACGCGCTTCGAAGATTTCGTTGTCAACGTTCTGGCGCCGGCGTACCGCGCATCGTGAGGAGTCGCATGAATCCCGAGACGACAGGGCGAATCAAGACCGCATGGGAGCGCAACGGTCGCGCGATCGAGCTGCGGCCCGCGGTGGGACAGAAGACTGCGATCACCACATCTCGATTGATCGACGGCCTCCACGTCGAAGCGGAGGAAGGGCGCTGGAAGCTCTCGTGCGACGCGAGCGAGAAATCCGGCGGCACCGCGGCCGGCCCCGACCCCGGCTTCGTCGTGCGCGCGGCGCTGGCCAACTGCTTCGCGATGGGCTACGTGACGTGGGCGGCGCACCTCGGCGTCCCCATCGAAGGCGTCGAAGTCGAAATCCACGCCGACTTCGACGCGCGCGGCCAGCACGGCGCCGACGGCATCCCGCCGGGCTACAGCGAGATTCGCTACCACGTGCGCATCCAGAGCAACGCCCCCGAAGGCGACGTGCGCCGCGTGGTGGACCACGCGGATCGCGCCAGCATGGTGGGCGACGTGTTTCGTCGCGCACACACGCTGGTGCGGCATCTCACGGTTGCGAAGCCGGGTGCGTGATGGACGCAAGACTGCAGCAACGCGTCCAACGCTACGGCTGGGATCGCGCCGCGTCGTACTACGAGCAGAGCTGGAGCCGCCAGCTCGCGCCCGCGCAGAATCTCTTGATGACGATGGCCGAGCTGCAACCGAGCGAGCGCGTGCTCGACATCGCGTGCGGCACTGGGCTGGTCACGTTTCGCGCCGCGGAAGCGGTTGGTGCGGGCGGTGAAGTGGTCGGCACCGACATATCAGAAGCAATGGTGGAGGCATGTCGCGCAACGGCAACTGCGCGCGGCATCGCGAACGCGCACTTCGAGCGCATGGAAGCGGAGAAGCTATTGCTTCCCGACGCCTCCTTCGACGTCGTGCTGTGCGCGCTCGGCATGATGTACGTCACCGACTTCGCCGGTTCGATCCGCGAGATATTCCGCGTGACGAAACCGGGCGGGCGCGCGGTCTCCGCGGTGTGGGGCAAGCGCGACCGCTGTGGATGGTCGGAGATCTTTTCGATCGTGGAACGCCGCGTGCAATCCGATGTGTGCCCGATGTTCTTTCAGCTGGGAACCGGCGACATGCAGGCGACGTTGTTCGCCAGCGCCGGTTTCACCGATGTGACCAGCGAGCGCATCACCACCATTCTCGAGTACGAAAACGGCGAAGAAGCGTGCGTCGCCGCCTTCGCGGGCGGGCCGGTCGCGATGGCCTACTCCCGCTTCGACGACGCCACGCGCGAGAGCGCGCACGCGGAGTACTTGGAGTCGATTGCGCCATACAAGCGCGGGGATGGCTACGCGATACCGGGGGAGTTCGTGGTGACGAGGGGACGGCGGGCCTAGATCTCCGTCTCGTCGGGCTTCTTCGACTTCTTGAGGATCGCGCGCAGCGCCTTGGCGGGGTCGAGGTGGGCGAGGAGGAGGGCCACTTCCTCGCCGTCGATGGCGATGCCTTTGCAGTCACGGCAGACTTCGAAACGAATATCGAGCGTCTTCTGCACGAACATGTCGCCGCCGCACTTCGGGCACAACAGCCAGTAGTGCACCCACAGCATCTTCCGGCGCCGTTTCGCGCGCTTCGCATCGAGGCGCGCGCGCGTCTTCGCGAAGGCCTTGGGGTCGGCCTTCGTGCGCGGGCGAGTCTTGGCGGCAGCTTGCTTCTTCGCGGGCATGGGAGTATCTTCGCGGGATTCTCCCACCGGTCTCGCTTACTGTCAATCCTATGACCGCTACACGTCGACCTCGGACCCGGACAACGGCGCGACGCCCGCGCGTTGCCGCGACGCTCGCCGCGATGCGGAACACGCTCGCGCAGGGGAAGCTCCCGTCGGTATCGGAGATCGCGCGCCGCGACCGCGATCCGTTTCGCATTCTGATATCGACGCTCTTGAGTCTGCGTACCAAGGACGACGTCACCGACGTCGCTTCCGCGCGCTTGTTCGCCTTCGCACCCACCGCGAGCAAACTCGCGCGCGCGGATCTCGAGGCCATAGAGAGGGCGATCTTCCCGGTCGGCTTCTATCGGACCAAAGCGCGCACCGTGCGCGAGGTCGCAAGACGGCTTGAGACAGAGTTCCATGGAAAGGTCCCACGCACGATCGACGCGCTCCTCGACTTCAAGGGCGTGGGACGAAAGACCGCGGCGCTGGTGGTGTCGCTGGGCTACGGCGTCCCGGCGATTTGCGTCGACACGCACGTGCACCGCATCTCGAACCGTCTGGGCTGGGTGCGGACCAAGACGCCTGATCAGAGCGAACACGCCTTGATGAAACTGGTCCCGCGTACGCACTGGATCGACGTCAACGAGATCATGGTCGGCTTCGGACAGACGGTATGCACGCCGCTCTCGCCGCGCTGTTCCATCTGTCCGGTCGCGCGCGCGTGCGCGCGGGTCGGTGTCGGCAAGCATCGCTAGACGGCCTGGAATCCCCCGATTGCGCCCAGTCCTCGGGTCTGCTATCATCGCCCGCCTAACTCAAAGGACACCGATTCTATGCAGTTACACGCTCGGATGGTGCTCACCGTCGCGGCCGCGACCGTGCTCGCCCTCTCATGTTCGAAGAAGAAAGAGACCGCGGCGCACGCGTTTCCGGATTCGCTCGTGGGCGACGAAGTCGTCGCGACCGTCAACGAGGAGCCCATCACGGCCCGCGAGCTCAAAGTGCTCGCATACATCGGGGCGGGCCAGATCGATTCGACGTTGAATGCGGCGTTCAACCTGCGGCTGCTCGATCAGATGATCGATCGCAAGGTCTTCTCCCAGGAAGCGAAGGCGGCCGGCGTCACCGTGCCCGACTCCGTCGTGTCCAACGTGCTCGATCAGTTCGTGCGCCAGTTCGGCGGCGAGCCCCAGGTCGACCAGATGTTGGCGCCGATGGGGCTCTCGCGCGACCAGTTCCGCGACGCCATCCAGCGCGACCTCACCATTCGCAAGTACATCGACGAGCGCATCACGCCGTCGATCGCGGTGAGCGATGCGGACACACGCGCGTTCTACGACCAGAACCCGGATATGTTCGCGGGAACCGACAGTGTGCACGTGCGCCACATCATTCTCTTGTCGCACGAGGACGATACCGACCAGGCGAAGAGCGACCGGCGCGCGCAATTGGCCGCGATTCGCCAGCGCGCGATCGGCGGCGAGGACTTTGCCAAGCTGGCGACGCAGTTTTCGCAGGACAACGCGGCGCAAAACGGCGGCGACCTGGGCTACTTCCCGCGCGGCATGATGGTAAAGCCGTTCGAAGACGCCGCCTTCGCCTTGAAGAAGGGTCAGGTCAGCGACATCGTGGAAACGCAGTTCGGCCTGCACCTCATCAAGTGCATCGACAAGAAGCCGGCGCGCGCGGTGCCGTACGAAGACGCGAAGAGCAGCATCGAGGCGATGCTCAAGCAGCGTTCGCTCTCGACGGAATTGCAGAACCGCTTGCAAAAGACGCGCGAGGCGGCGATAATCGTGCGTAGTTACGAAACGGGGGCTTAACTCAGCGGGAGAGTACTATCTTCACACGGTAGGAGTCACTGGTTCAAATCCAGTAGCCCCCACCACTTCCAGCGGCCGCGGCGCAGTGCGTCGCGGCCGTTGCGTTTCTAGCCGTCGCGGGGCGCGCCCGGCCGCGGCATCACACCTTGCTCGAGGAAGCTCTCCAACGCGCGCGCGCGTTGGATCAAGTCGGGATCACGCTCGATGGTGAGTAGAAGCGCGAGGTAGCGTTTGGCTTCGTCGGGCCTTCCCAGCTGCGCGTCGATGTAGGCGGCGTAGTAGAGCCCGCTCGTGTTATCGGGCGCGTACTCGATCAAAGCGGCGATCACGCGCCGCGCGTCCTGGTAGCGATCGAGATTCATGAGCGCGTCGGCAAGCGCGATGCGCGCCTGGCTGTAGCGGGGCGCCTGCAGCAAGCACCACTCGAGCCGCCGGCGCGCGCCCTCCGCGTTGCCGCGCGCGAGCGCCTTGCGCGCCTCCGCGTACGTCAGCATCACCTCGGCCACGAGCCGGCGAAACGCCTCGACGTCGCGGTTCGCCTTCTGCAGGAGGTCGGTCTGATAGAAGGGCGGGTGCTCGGTGGCGAAGATCGGTTGCGGCGATTCGGTAACCGCGAATAGCCGGTAGTGATCGTTCTCGTACTGCAGCGTGAAGCGGCGCAGCGACTCGGGGTCGAAGTGCATCCGGTACGCCATCGACGCCGCGTCGACCGACGTGACGCCCGCGAGGTAGCGCGGGGAGTAGCGGTCGGTGTCGAGCAGGACGTCGATGGAATACACGACGTAGTTGATGCGTGCCGACCGGCAGGCTTCGAACAATTCCTCCTCGGTGCCGTAGAACGCGCGCGTCAACGCGACGTGCTTTTCCGCCGGCATCCGCGATGTCGCGCCCGGCAGTCCCGTGACCGTGCGCCCGGAGAAAGCGAGCAACAGCGCCGAAAGATCATCCGGCGCCAGAATCGACTCGCGCACCGACGTGCGCGTCGCCACGAAGCGCACCAGCTCGCGATCGGTATTCTCGAAGCTCACCCACAGGAAGGAGTGTGGATCGCGGTTGGCGACGCCGGCCTTGCGCGCCAGTTGGTAGACGACGTCCGCGGACCCCCCGCGAAACACGGTTCCCGCGAGCATAACCAGCACCGCGAGGCCCACCAACGGCACGCGCACGCGGACGCTCTTGGAGGGCGCGCGCGCGCCGCCGCAGACCACCGCGGCCATGACCAGCGCCGATGCGGGGAGAATGCTGCGATCCACGAGCGTCGCGATGGTGGCGACCGCCGCCACGACGACGCTTGCGACGAAGAGCCCGCGCCGTTCGCGCAGCTCGGTGTTTAACACGAACGCCGCCGCCAACAGGCCGAACGGCAGGAGTACCGCGATCGCGACATGGGGTGCCAACGGCGCGTGGTCGAGCGACCACACGTGCCGCACCCAATCGGACAAGGCCGCCGCCTCGGGCTTTCCGAACAGGTGCGCCGCGCGCGCGACCAGATACGAGAAGGCGGGGAACTGCTCGGTGGCGCCCGCGCGCACGGGAATCGTCGCCACCCATAGCGATAGCGCGACTCCGAGTAAGAGCGCGGCCGCGCGCCAGGCAGCGGAACGCGGGTGGCGCCAGGCGAGCACCGCACTCGCGACGACGAGTGCGGTCGCCAGCGATCCGACTGCGCGCGTCGCCACCAAGTGCGGCGAAAATACGCAGGCCGCGATCACCGCGAGCGCCTGACCCGCGAGGAGCTCGCGCGCGTGTCCACGGCGCGCGAGCAGGGCGAGCGAGACCGACCAGATCGCCAGCACGTAGCGGCCCGGCTCCCACGACACCGCCAGCACGAACGCCGCCAGAGCCGCCGCGGTCGCGCGCCCAAGCGCGCCGCGGCGTGACGTCGCCGCCAGCGTCGAGACCACCAGGGCCGCGTGCGCGGAGAGAAAGAACGGCGCGAGGGTCGTATGCGTGAAGGTGCGGCCGTTGGTCGCGATGACGAAGGGCGACCAGAACGCGACGAGGAACGCGGCCACCAGTCCGGCCGCCTGGCAATTCCACAGCCGGCGCGCCAGCGCATACATCGTGAACACGCACAAGGCCGCGAGGAACATGACGACGCGGCGCGCGAAGTCGCGTCCGTCGACTTCGCTCACGAAGCGGGCCGCGCGAAAGGCCGCCGCCCACGCGCGCTCGAACCCGTCGGCGCGATAGCGCGCGGGCACGTAGCCATCGGGGTGATCGGCCTTGATCGAGACGGTGTCGAGCGGGGTGCCCTCGGAGGCGGCCAGCGCGTGCGCGTACACCATCGCCGAGGTGCCTTTGAAGTAAGGAGAGTCGAGCCGGTCGCGGGTGGCGGAGCGTGTCGCCAGCGCGCCCACGAAGAGTGCCAGCAAGATGAAGAAAACGGCCGGTCGCTTGAGCCGCATAAGCGAACCGCGGTCAGTATCCCGTCGGCGCGGAGACGAATTCCGCGGCCAGGCCGAAGCGCGTACGCAGGTGGCGCTGCAACGCCTCCAGCCCGACGGTCTCGGTGGCGTAGTGCCCCGCGAAGATCACGTTGATGCCGGCTTCCTCGGCGGCGTGATAGGCCGCGTGCGACGATTCGCCGGTCAAGAGCGTGT
>JAKEHA010000269.1 GCA_022615275.1 Candidatus Latescibacterota bacterium | reverse complement strand
TCGACGCGCCGATGTAGTAGACCTGCTTCACGACTCGCTCCGCGGCGAGGGTGCGGTTTCCGTCGCGTGCCCCACCGGGTAGAGCGGCGCGGTCACGGCGCGCGTCCACGCGTCGCGCTCGGCGCGCGTGGCGCCGGCGGGGCCGAGTGTTGCGAGCTTGCGAAACGGGTCGGCGGCCGGGAAGAGCGGGCTCAAGACGCGCCGCACGCCGTCGATGCCGCACAGGTCGAGGTGCTCGGAGGGAAACACCAACCCGGAGCGCTCCGCGGCGTGCGCGCGCACGGCTTCGCGGCCGACGTCGTCGTCGCCGCGCGCGGCGGCGCGGCGCGCGTCCTCGAGGTCGATGGGGGCGGCGGGTGCCAACGTGTAGATGCCGCGAAACGCGCCGCCCGCGATCTCGGCGAGGAGCGCCGCCGTCTCCGACTCCAGCGCGTCGAAGCGCGCGTTCACCGGCGACTCCTTCGACCACGACGCGTCGGCCAAGTGCGCGCCGGTCAAGATGCGTGGGAGGCGCACCACCGACACCGGCTCGGCGCCGGCTCGATTGAGCACGGCCGCCTCCATGGCGGCGGCGACGGCGGCGGCGCGATCCCCCGGTCGCGCGCTCCCCCAGAAGGCCGCAACCACCAGGCGGCTGCCGGGTCGCTGTGCCCACAGCTCGCGCGCGAGAAAATCGGTCTCGCGCACCACGTGGTGCCACGCACGCTCGTCCTCGTTCTCCGCGCCCGACGGCTCCACGCACACCGCGTGCACGACCACGTCGGGCCGCGTGGCCGCGATCGCGTCGGCCGCCGCCAGCGCCAGTGGGCCCGCGAAGTGCACGACGTCGCGCAAACCGAACTCCGGCCGCGGATCGTCGACGTGGAGGACCGGAACCGCGCCCACCGCGCGCAGGCGCGCGACCAACGCGCCCCCGATGGGGTCGCCGGCGTGCGTCAAGAGCACGCGCGCGCCGCGCAAGGCACTCTGCGATCGCGCCGACGGCTCGATCGCACCGCGGCGATACCGCCGCGCGACGCGATCGAGCGCGAGCGAGGCGGGTTCGTGTGCGCCCGCGTTGCCGGGCAGCCGCTCGATCGAGAGACCCGCGTGTCGAGCGAAGGCGAGCCAGCGCTCGGCGGCGACGTCGTCGTTCCCGGAAAGACCGTAGGCGAGCGCATCGACCCTGTGGCGCGCGCACGCTTCGCCCAAACGTTCGGCCGGCCCCTCGACCGGCACTCCGTGCAGCCACAGCCCGATGCGCGCCGGGTCGTCGTCGATGAAGCACACCACCGCGCGCGCGGGACCCGACGCCTTGATGTCGCGCGCCAGGCGTTCGGCCGCGTCGCCCGCGCCGATGACGCCGTAGCGCCGCGCAAAGGCGCCTTGCGGCTCGCGTCCGATTTCGTGGAACAGGCGCGCGGAGAAGCGCACGCCCAGGATGAGCACGATCAGCAGGAAGTACTCGATCAGGAACAAGGCGCGCGGAAACGCCACGAAGCGGTACAGCAACACCACCGCGGCCAGCACGATCGCCGACCCCGCGGTGACGGCCTTGATCACGCGCACCACGTCGGCCACACTCGTGTAGCGCCACATGCTGCGATAGAGCCCGAACTTGAAGAAGCACGCGCTGCGCACGATCAGCACGATGGGGAGCGCCCGCAGCACCGCCATGCCTTCGGCTTCGGTGAACTGGAAGTTCATGCGCAGGAAGTACGCGCCCAGGTACGCGCCCACGATCGCAGCCATGTCGGTGACGATCAGGAGCACCACGCGGCGCTCCCAGAACATGCGGTCGCCGCGTTCCATGGCGCGAATCTTCAGGATGCCCAGCGTGAACACCACCACCCACGCCGCCGTCATCAAGGGCGCGAACCACGCCCCCGCTTCGATGTACACCAGGGCACTCACACCCAAGAGGATCGTGATCAGGTACTCGACCAGCGTCACCTGCTTGTGATTGAGCCCGATCTGCAGCAGACGCTGGTAGTAATGGGTGCGATGGGGCTGAAAGAGCCGTTCGCGCTTGAGCAGACGCTTGATCACGGTCAGACCCGCATCGAGATAGAGCGACGAGAGCACGAGCACCGGGATGAATGCGGGGATGGCGGGCTCGAGCCGGTTGCCCGCGATGGCCGCGTACGCGAAGAAGTAACCCAAGAACGTGCTGCCCCCGTCGCCCATGAACAAACGCGAGGGCGGAAAGTTGTACTGCAGGAATCCGAGCGAAGCGCCGGCGACGGCCAGGAACAGGAGTGCGAGCGCCGCGTGCCCCACCAACCACCCCACCAACGAGAGGAACACGCACGCGATGAACGCACTCCCCGCCGCCAGCCCATCGATGCCGTCGATGAAATTGTAGGCGTTGATGGAGCCGATAACGAACAGGACCGTAATGGGAACCGACAGCCACCCGAAGTGCATCTCTCCGCCCATCGGCACTGCGACCCGCTCGATGACATGACCGGTTCCCACCAGCACGAAGGCCGCGCCGATCTGGACCAGGAGACGAAACCACGCCGGCAGGCCGCGGGCGTCGTCGATGAGCCCGGTCGCGAACACCGCGAACCCGCCCACCGCGAACGGCCATAACGCTCGCGACTCCGGCACCGCGAGTGCCAGCAGACCCATCGCGGCGAAGGTGCCGCCCGCGATGGCGATGCCGCCGTAGCGCGGCTTGGGCGACTCGTGCGAACTGCGCGCGTTGGGCACGTCGACGAAGGCCCGCTTCAATCGAATGCCCAGGAGCGCGCGCGTGCCGACGTACGACACCAGTAACGCGACGATGAAGATTCCGATTGCGATCATGAGGTGTTCCCGTGCCGACCGAAACGCCGAGCCCCGCAAGGCTATTGCCCACCCCGCCGCTTGGCAAGAAAACTATCCGAGCGCACGCCGCGGCCCGCTCCGACCGGGCGAGGCGGCAGCGCCACCTTGGCGCTCGGCCACCAGCGCGGGCAGCGCCCGTTCGAGGTCCCACGCGGGTACGAAGCCGAGCACGTCGCGCGCGGCGGAACCATCGTAGAGGGCCGAGCCGAACAACTTGTCGTAGGCGCCGGAGTCGAACCGCCAGCGCCGCCCGCGCACGCGGCCGACGGCGTCGCCGAAACGCGCGAGCGCGCGCAGCGCGAACGCGGGCACCGTCCACACGGGCGGTTTCACGCCCAGGGCCGCGCACGTCGATTCATAGATCTCCCGCGTCGAGTAGGAGCGCCCGTCGCACACGATGAACACGCGCCCGGCCGCGGCGGGATGGTCGACCGCGAGCACGGCGGCGCGCACCACGTCGTCGACGTGGACCATGGAGCGGCGGTTCTTGACACGGGGTACGGGCGGAAACCGCCCGCGCGCCACTTCGTCGATCATGCGCGCCAAGTTTCCCTTGTGGCCGGGACCGTACACGAGCGGAAGCCGCAGCACGGTCGCGTGCGCCACGTATCCGCCGCGCAGCACCAGTTCTTCCGCCGCGCGCTTGCACCTTCCGTACTCCGTGGTCGGTGGTGACGCACTCGACTCGTCGAGCACCGCGTCTCCGCCTTCCCCCATGGCCTTGACGCTGCTTGCGAACACGAAGCGCGGCACGCGCGCGATCCGGCACGCGTCCAGCAGCCGGCGCGTTCCGACCACAGTCACGTCGTGGTGTCCCGACCCGTCGTGTTCGTCGAGGGCGTGGGCGTTGCCCGCGAAATGAAAGACCGCGTCGACGCCCGCGAGCGCTTCGGGCGGCGGGCCCGCCACCGCCAGGTCGGCGACGACCGCTTCGTGCCACGGTCCCGACGCCGCGCCGCGCAACAGCGCGCGCACGCGCCCCACGGTCCGCAGGTGCCGGCACAGCGCGCCGCCGATGAATCCACGCGCGCCCGTGACCAGGAACACGCGCTCAGCCACGATCGTCCTCGAGCATGGCGCGGTACAGCGCGAGCGTTTCGGCCACGACGACGTCTTCGCCGAAGGCCGCCGCCATCTCGCGGCCGCGCCGCCCCATGCGTGCGCGCCGCGCGGGATCGTGGGCGAGCGTCTCGATCGCGTCGGCCAGCGCGCGCGCGTCCCTGCTCGGCACCAGGAGCCCGTTTTCGCCGTGGCGAACGATCTCGCGGCAGCCGGGCACGTCGGTGGCGACGATGGCGCGTCCGCTGGCGGCCGCTTCCAGGAGCGTCATCGGCAAGCCCTCGCGATAGGTGGGAAGCACCGCGATGTGCGTCGTGCGCAGCACCTCGGGCATATCGTCGCGAACCCCGAGCCACTCGATGTACCCTGCGCGCGACCACGCGCGCAGGTCGTCGGCCGGCACCGACTCCGGATTCTCGTCGTCGGGTTCGCCCACCAACACCACGCGCACGTTCGAACCGCGCGCGCGCAAGAGGCGCGCCGCTTCGACCATCTCGCGCACTCCTTTCGACCACAGCATGCGCGCGACCATGGTGGCCGTCAGCGCGCCCGCGGGCTCGTCGCCGGGCGCGAAGCGATCGAGGTCGACGCCGGAGCCGCGAATGACCGCCACGCGCTCGGCGCCGACCACGCCGCTGTCGATCAGCGCGGCCAGGTCGTCGGGGTTCTGCACCACCATACGCGCGCCCGGTTTGCGACACAGCCGCGTGAGCACGAGACGCAGCGCGGGGCGCAGGATGCGCGCGCGCAGTTGCGTGGATGTCGAGAGGTAACCGAGCCCCGCCACCGTGCTGACGGTGCGCAGCCCGCGGGGTGCCACCAGGGCGCCGTAGGCGGCGGGCTTGAGCGCAATGTGATGGACGATGTCGGGCGCTTCGCGGCGATAGAGCGTCCACAATCGCCGCAGCGCGGCCAGTTCGCGCAGCGGGTGTACCGAACGACGCCGCCACGGAAGCGCCACCAGCCGGAACCCTTCGTCACGGATGCGCTGGCCGTGCCGATCGACGCGGGTCGCGACCACGACCTCGAAGCCGGCGTCGCGCGCCGCGCGTGCCACCGGCAAACGGTGCGAGCAGAAATACCAGTCCTCGGTGACCAGAAACAGGAGCTTGCGCCCGGATGCCCACGGCTTCCGCTCCGATCGCTCCGGCGCTCCTCCCGCGCTCGCCATTGGGTACCGCGCCTCCATCGCCGCGCGCATCATACCATAACCCTCTTCCACCAATACTGGAACACGACCAGGCTCCATACCTGGGGCGCGATGTCGCCCGGTCGCTCGGAATAGAGACGCGCGACCAGCGCGTCGATCTCGTCGGCATTGAAGATCCCCTGCCGTTCGACGAAGTCGCGGTGCAACAAATCGTCGCGGATGAGCGGGCGCAAATGCGAGCGGAACCACCTCATCAAGGGTACTTCGAACCCGTGCTTGCGCTTGTTCAGCACCGACTCGGGCACGACGCCGCGAAAAGCGTCGCGCAAGACGCGCTTGCGCGCGCGACCGTCGATCTTGAAGTGCGACGGCAGCGAAAAGGCGAGCTCCACCACCTCGTGGTCGAGGAAGGGCACGCGCACCTCGAGACCGTTGGCCATCGACATCGCGTCTACCTTCTTGAGCATGTCGTTGGGGAGTACCAAGTGTACGTCCGAGTAGAGCACGTCGTTGATGCCGCGGCCGTCGATCCAGCGCGTGCACGATTCCTTGCGCGCGAGGTACTCGTGCGATCCCGTGACCCGCGCGCGGACGGCATCGGAGAGCGTGAGACGCGCCACACCCTCGTCGGTGAACGAGCACCAAGCCCAGTAGCGTTCCTGGGGAGGCAAAGCCGCGCGGGTCGCGAAACGATCGAATCGGCGCACGACGTCGCCGAACGCGTTCTCGCGCGAGCGCGGGAGCGAACTCCACACCGGTGCTGCAGCGCGCACGAGCGCCGAGCGCACGCGCGCACGCCGCGCCATGACCTCGGCATAGTGCTTGTTGTAGCCGCCGAACAGCTCGTCGGCGCCGTCTCCGGAGAGCGCCACGGTGACGTGGCCGCGCGTGTGCCGGCTCAATATGTAGACGGCGAGCGCGGAGGAGTCGGAGAAGGGCTCGTCGGTGTAGTCGAGCACGTCCGCCAGGTGGCGATACAATTCGTCGTCGTTCACCGGGAAGGTGGTGTGCCTGACACCCAGCGCCCGTGCCGCGGCGGCCGCGTCCGCGCTCTCGTCGTAGAGGGGCTGGTCGGGAAACCCGATGGCGTAGGTTTCCAGATCCGGTTTGTGCCGTGCCGCGAGGGCAGCCACGATGGTCGAGTCGAGCCCGCCGCTCAGGAAAGCGCCCAGCGGAACGTCTGACACCAACTGTCTGGCCACCGCGGATTCGAGAACGCCCGCCAATCGTCGTGTCGCGTCCGCGTACGACACGGTTGTCGTTTCGGTCGGCGTCGGTACCGAGTAGTAACGCTCGACGCGCACGACTCCGTCGCGCGCGGTCAGCATGCAGCCCGGCTCGAGCTTGCGCACCCGTTTCAGCATGGAATGGGGAGCCGGGACGTAGCTCAATTGTAGGTACTGCAACAAGGAGACCTCGTCGAGTTCGCGGCGAATCGGAAACGACAGGATCGCCTTGAGCTCCGAGGCGAAGATCAGCACACCGTCGTCCTGGTAGGTGAGCAGCGGCTTGATGCCCAGTCGATCGCGCGCGAGGAACAACGAGCGCTCCTGCCGGTCGTAGATCGCGAAGGCGAAGAATCCGTTGAGCTTCTCGAGCATCGACGGGCCTTCGTCGACGAAGAGCGAGAGTACCACTTCCGAGTCGGAATGGGTTCGGAGCGCCCTTCCCGACGCGACCAACGCGGCGCGCAGTTCGCGAAAGTTGTAGATCTCCCCGTTGTAGACGATGGTGTAGCGCCCGCTGTCGTCGCTCATGGGCTGGTTGGCGGCACTCGAGGTATCGATGATGGCGAGACGCCGGTGCCCCAGGCCCACGTTGCGGTGCCGGCACACGGCCCCGTGATCCGGCCCGCGCAACGCGAGCCGCTCCGTGGCCGCTTCCAAGCGATCCAGCCACGATTGCCCGCGCTCGCTGAGCGCCATGACACCGACGATCCCGCACATGGGAGCGAATCTTAGAGCGAACCCCGCCCGTTCGCCAGGGATTCCGCGGGCGCGATCACTCGCTAGAGAGCGCGCTTGGAGGCGGCGCACGACCGTGCTAGCCTCCGTTCTGCATGCAGACCGACCTGATCACCATCGGCATCACGTGCTTCAACGCGGAGGCGACCATCGAACGGGCGGTGCGGTCCGCGCGCGGGCAAACCTGGCCGGCAATCGAGATCGTCGTGGTGGACGACGCCTCGACGGACGCGTCGTGGACGGTCGTGCAGCGGCTCGCGTCGGAGGATGCCCGTGTGCACGCGTTCCGTCAGGCCGCCAACCGCGGCGTGGGTGCCACGCGCAACTCGGTGCTCGCGCACGCCTCCGGCGACTTCGTTGCGTTCTTCGACGACGACGACGTGAGCGCGCCCGAGCGCCTGTCCGAGCAGCACCGCCGCATCGTCGCGTACGAGCGAGCCACGTCCGCGTCCGCCGTGGCCTGCTACAGCGCCACCGAGCAGCGCTACCCGGACGGCACCACGGTATACTCGCCCGCCCTGGGCGCCGACGCGACGCCGGGACCGTCCGGCGACGAGGTGGCGCGCCTGATCCTCCTGGGAAAACCGACGTCGGGCAGCCGGGGCGTGTGCCCCACCAGCTCGCTCTTGGCGCGTCGTCGCGTCTATGACCTGGTCGGCGGCTTCGATTCGGAATTGCGGCGGCACGAGGACACCGACTTCAACCTGCGCCTCGCGCTCCGGGGGGGACACTTCGCCGGGGTATCGAATGCGCTGGTGATCCAGAGCATGACCTTCACGAGCGACAAGGCGGTGTCCGCCGAACGGCAAAGCGCGCTGCGTCTCATCGAAAAGCACCGGGACGTGCTGCAACGATGGAAGTGGTATGATTTCTCGCGTCTGTGGACGGAAATGAAATTTGCGCGTTTCGAAGGCGGCGTTCGGGTCGCGCTTCCCTATCTGATTCGCCTCGCGCTCACGTCGCCGGCCAAGACCGCGCGCAAGGTAATGTGGTCGCTGCCCAACCGGAAGACGTATCAGCGATACAAGTACTCCCATGAGTCGAGAGTCTAAGCCCGAGCACGCGCCTCCGCTCGTCACCGTCGGCATCGCGTGCTACAACGCGCAAGACACCATCGCGCGTGCGGTCGCGAGCGCGCTGACGCAAACGTGGCCGCGATTGGAGGTACTGGTGGTCGACGATTGCTCGAACGACCGCTCGCGCGAGATCGTGGAGCGCCTGGCGGCCGACGACCCGCGCGTGCGCGTCGTCGGCCACGCCGAGAACCGCGGACCGGGTGCCGCGCGCCAAACGACGCTCGACCATGCGCGCGGCGAATACGTGGCGTTCTTCGACGACGACGACGAGAGCGGTCCGGAACGGGTGGCGACACAGTACCGCTGCTTGTCCGAGGGCGAAGCGCGCTTCGGCACCCGCTTGGTCGCGTGCTACGCCTCCGGCGAGCGCGTGTACCCCAACGGCTATCGCATGCGCATCGACGCCATCGGCTCGAGCGGTCGTGCACCCGCCGGCGGCGAGGTGGTCGACTACCTCTTGTTCAATCGCCGCGAGCCCGGCGTGTTCTACGGCGGCGGCACGCCCGCGTGCGCGTTGATGGCGTCGATCGACGCGTTCCGCGCCGCCGGCGGCTTCGACCCCGATTTCCGGCGCTCCGAGGACGCGGACTTCGCGGTGCGCTTCGCGTTCGCGGGCGGGCACGTCGTCGGGTGTCCGGAATGGCTCTATCTCCAGCACGCCACAGAGGCCCCCGACAAGAGTGCGGCGCGCAACTTCGACGCGGAGATGCGCCTGCTCGAGAAGCACCGCGCGTACCTCGAGGAACACGACCGCTACGCCTTCGCGCGCAACTGGTTCACGGTGCGCTACCACCACTTCAACCACGACCACGGGCGCATGGCGCTGGCCCTCCTGCGGGGATGGTTCGGGCATCCGGTCCTGGTAACGCGCCAGCTCCTCACTACCGTTCCCGCGCGTTTCTTCCACGAGCGGCGCTCGTCGCGGGACGGCCGCTAGAATGAGAGTCCTGTTCGTGTGCCGGATGTTCGACCGGGTCGCGGGCGGGGTCGAGCGCATGGCCATCGCTCTCATGAACGACTTGGTCGAGCGCGGACACGACGTGTCTCTGTTCACCTGGGACCGTGCGAACGCCCAGCCCTACTATCCGATGGCGAGCGCGATCCGCTGGCACCGGCTGGACATGGGGGACCCGTCGCGCACGGCCAACGCGGCGTCGCGGTATCTTCGCATGCGGCGCTTTCGCTCGCTCGCGCGCGCCGAGCGACCCGACGCCGTGGTCGGGTTCCAGCACGGGCCGTTTCTGTTCGCGGCCCTGAGCCTCGTGCGCACCGGGATCCCGGTGGTACTGTCCGAACGCAACGCACCCGACCAGCTCGATCACACCCGCGCGGGCCGCCACCGGCGCGCGATCTTCGTCACGATGCGGCTCGCGCGCGCGATCACGGTGCAGTTCGAGGGCTACGTACAGCGCTACCCGGCGTTCTTGCAGGCGCGCATCGTGCCGATCGCCAACCCCGTCTACGCCGCGAAGGCGTTCGCGGTACCCAATGCCGACAAGGCGCAGCGCGTGCTCTTGTCGGTCGGCCGGCTGTCGTACCAGAAGAATTACTCCGCGCTGGTGCGCGCCTTTGCGCTGCTCGTCCCGTCGTTCCCCGATTGGCAGCTGCGCATCGTGGGCGACGGCGAGGAGCGCGCGGCGCTGCAATCGCTGGCCGAATCGCTGGGCATCGCCGCGCGCGTATCGTGGCCGGGTGCGGTGCGCGACGTCCCCGTCGAGTATCGCGCGGCCGATCTCTTCTGCATGCCTTCGCGCTGGGAGGGATTTCCCAACGCCGTGGCCGAAGCGATGGCGCACGGTCTCCCCGTGGTCGGATTCCGCCACTGCGCGGGCATGGCCGAGTTGATCACGCCCGGTCACAACGGCGAGCTGGCCGACGGCAACGGAGACCCGCCCGCGCTGGCCGCCGCCCTCGAGCCCTTGATGAGGGATAGCGCCGCGCGCGGACGCATGGGGATCGAAGCGCGTCGCATCGCCGAGGTGTACCGGCCCTCGAAGTCCTTCGACGATTGGGAGAACTTGCTGAGCGAGGTCGCGCGCGCGTCGTGAAGCTCCTATTCGGCATCAAGTCGATGGACGTCCCCGGCGGCGGCGCCGAGCGCGTGCTCGCCACCGTCGCCACCGGCCTTTCCACGCGCGGCCACGACGTGGCCGTACTCTCCTTCGACGCGCCCGGCGGCACCAGCTTCTATCCGATGGACGCGCGCGTGCGGCGCGTGGCGCTGGGGCTGGGTGCCACCGACCGCAAGAGCGGCGCGCGGGATTTCTTCGCGCGCATACCCGCGCTGCGCCGCGCGCTCCACGATGAACGCCCCGGCGTGGCGATCGGATTCATGCACAGCTTCTTCGTGCCGTTGGCGCTCGCTAGCGTCGGCCTCGGCGTGCCGATGATTGCGAGCGAGCACACGGTGCCCGAGTACTACCGAGGACGGCGCGGCGAGCGCGCGTTGCTGGTGCTCGCGGGCTTGCTTTCGGCGCGCATCACGGTTCCCTCGGACGCGATTCGAGTGCGCATGCCCGCGCGCCTGCGCGCGCGCACGGTGACGATACCGAATCCCGTTGCGGTCCCCGCGCGCGCCTCGCCGCGCGCGCCGGACACCAAGACGGTCCTGGCCGTGGGCCGTCTGGACGCCGACAAGGACCACGCCACGTTGATCGACGCTTTCGCGGCCATCGCGACGCGCTTCCCCGACTGGCGCGTGCGCATCGTCGGGGAGGGACCCTTGCGCGACGCCCTGGCGGGGAAGATTTCGGCGCTGGGGCTCGACGGTCGCGTGACGATGGTGGGAGCGACGCCGGACATCGCGCGCGAATACGCGCACGCCGAGGTGATGGCGGTGCCGTCGCGCTACGAGAGCTTCGGAATGGCGACGGCGGAGGCGCTCGCGACCGGCGTGCCGGTGCTCGGCTTTGCGGACTGTCCCGGCACCAACGAACTGGTGCGCCACGGCGAGAATGGCTGGCTCGCCGACACGGGCGGCGATCGCGTCGCTTCGTACGCGCTAGGTCTCGCGACACTCATCCAAGATCCCGACCTTCGGCAGCGACTCGGTGCTGCCGGGCCCGCGAGCGTCGCTTTGTACGCACCCACGCGCGTCGTGCTACAGTGGGAGAAGCTGCTGGCGGAGATCGTGTCGCGGTAGCACCGAGCGGGAGTTGACGGAGGTCGGCATGGACGCGAGAACGCAGAGCAACCTTTGGGACGGGCGCCAGGTCAAGCGAGCCCTCGATCCGCACTACACGGCCAACCGAGCCCGGATCGCACGCATCGTCGCGACCATCGACGGGCATTCTCCGTCCGACCGCGCGTCCGTTCGCGTCCTCAATATCGGTGTCGGCGACGCCCGCCTCGAAGGGCTGCTCTTGGAGCGCGGCTACCAGGTCTACGCGCTCGATCCGTCGCCGGACATCGTCGCTTGGGTTCGCGAGCGGTACCGGCTGGACGCCTCCCGGGCGGTGCACGGCTGGTCACAAGACCTCCCCTTCGCTCCCGATACCTTCGACTGGGTGGTCATGTCCGAGGTCATCGAGCATCTCCCGACCGAAGTCATGCAGCAGACGTTCGCACAGGTGCGGCGGGTGTTGAAGGCCGGGGGGCATTTCGTCGGCACCGTTCCGGCCAACGAAGACCTCAACCTCGGCCGGTACACCTGCGCGCACTGTGGGCAGGTTTCGCATCGTGTGGGGCACGAGCAAACCTTCACCGTGACCGGATTGCGGGAGCTGTTGGCGCGGCATTTCGACGTGCGTCGCGTGCACGTCTTCCGCGGCATGCACATGAACTGGAAGGGAGTTCTCTATTACCATTGGATCGACTTCCCGTTCAAGGTGGCGCGCTTGCGCAGACCCGATGTTCGCGCGCCGCACCAGATCGTCTTTAGTATCTTCTTCCTGGCGCGGAAGCCGTGACGTTTCGTGGCCGCCTTCGTGAACCGGTGATCCGGTTTCGGTCCGATGCCCATCATTGAGAACGTGAACGACCTTGGCGACGACGCCCTGCGTGCGACGGTGTGCGTCGTCGGCTCCGGTCCCGCGGGCGCGGTGACGGCGGCCGCGCTGGCGTCGGCCGGCGTCGACGTGCTCCTGCTCGAGGCCGGTTCCGCGCGTCCCTCCC
>JAKEHA010000268.1 GCA_022615275.1 Candidatus Latescibacterota bacterium | reverse complement strand
TTATGATACTCGACGGTCTTGATGCTGATAGCAAGCTGCGCCGCGATCTCTTTATTGCTTCTGCCCCAGGCGATCAGGCGTATCACTTCTTCTTCGCGCTCGCTGAGCTCGGCCTCCTGAGAAAGCTCCCGCTGCGCTTGCTGGCCTAAGTAGCTATGGAGGACACGCCCGGCCAGTTCCGGATCGACGGCGAAGCCGTCGCCACCAACCCGAGCACGACCTTGCGCGAGTTTCGCCGCCACCACCACGCGGTCGCGACCCGCTTCGAGCGCCGCTACAATTTGCAGAAGCAGGACTTCGGCGAGCTGCACGCGCGCGCCGAACGCGCGCGCTTGGAAGTCAAGAAGGTCGAGGTGCGCTACGGGGCCGACTCGCCCCGGCACGAGACCTCACTACGCCTCCTGGAAGGCGAGATGCGCGCCATCGAGTCGCAGCGGCGGGCGCTCGAAGAGGAAGTACGCCTGCTCGACGAGGAGAACGCGCGTTACGAGCTGGTGATGCAGACCTCGACCGGTCAGGACGCGTCGATTCCGCTCGCCGACATCGTGCGCGGTTTTCCGGCCAACCAGCTCTCGACCGCGTCCAAGTTGGGCGTATACGGCTCGCGTTGGCGCGAGTTCCTGAGCGACGACCCGCGCGAAGCCAACAGCGAAGGCGGCGTCTTACCGGCCATCGTCGGCACCGTGATCATGACGTTGCTCATGTCGATCGCGGTGGTTCCCTTCGGCGTGCTGGCGGCGCTGTATCTGCGCGAGTACGCGAAGGCGGGGCTGGTCGTGAGTGCGGTGCGCATCGCGATCAACAACATGGCCGGCGTTCCCAGCATCGTGTTCGGCGTGTTCGGCCTCGGCTTCTTCTGCTACATCATCGGCGGAGGGCTCGACCAGCTCCTGTTCGCAGAAAAGCTCCCGAACCCGACCTACGGTCGCGGCGGTGTGCTGTGGGCGTCGCTCACCTTGGCGCTCCTCACCTTGCCGGTGGTCGTGGTGTCGACCGAGGAGGCGCTGGCGGCGGTTCCGCGCTCGATGCGCGAAGGATCCTACGCGTGCGGTGCCAGCAAGTGGCAGACCATCCGGCGCATCGTGCTTCCGCGCGCGATGCCCGGCATCATGACCGGATTCATCCTGGCGATGGCGCGCGGCGCGGGCGAGGTCGCGCCGCTCATGCTGGTGGGCGCGGTCAAACTCGCGCCCGACCTTCCCATCGACGCGGTCGCGCCCTACCTGCACCCCGACCGCAGTTTCATGCACCTCGGGTTCCACATCTACGACGTGGGGTTCCAGAGCCAGAACAGCGAAGCGGGCAAGCCGATGGTCTACACCACGACGCTGCTCTTGATCGCGATCATTGCATTCCTGAATATCGCAGCGGTGTGGATGCGCACGCGGTTGCGGCGGCGCTTCGTCGGTGGTACGTTCTAACCCAAGCAATCACATGACCGACCCTTCGATTCAGCCCCAGCCCCGTCCCGACGACGCCACCGCGTCGGCCGACTCCCTCACGCGCCTGCAAGCCATCGCGCGCGGCGAGAGCGTTGCGGCCGCCATCCACGACGCCCTGGCGCGCGAGCAATCGGTTTTGGAGGTGCGCGGATTCGACTTCTGGTACGGCCAGAAGCAAGCCTTGTACAAGATCGGGATGGGGATGCCCAAGGGGAAGATCACGGCCATCATCGGGCCGTCGGGGTGCGGCAAATCGACCCTCCTGCGCTCGATCAACCGACTCAACGACCTCTTGGACGACGTGCGCATCGAGGGCGACATCATGCTGAACGGGGACTCGATCTACGGCCGCGGCGTCGACGTGATCGAGTTGCGCAAGCGCATGGGCATGGTGTTCCAGAAGTCGAACCCGTTCCCCATGAGCATCTACGAGAACGTCGTGTACTCGCTGCGGGTAGACGGCGTGCGCGACCGCTCCGCCCTCGACGACGTGGCCGAGAAGAGCCTGCGCGGGGCCGCGCTGTGGAGCGAAGTGAAGGATCGCCTGAACGAAAGCGCGCTCGGGCTCTCCGGCGGACAGCAGCAGCGCCTGTGCATCGCGCGCGCTATCGCAGGCGATCCGGAAGTTCTGCTGATGGACGAGCCGTGTTCCGCGCTGGACCCCATCGCGACCGGCAAGATCGAGGACTTGATGCAGGAGCTCAAGGGCGCCTACTCGATCGTGATCGTGACCCACAACATGCACCAGGCGGCACGCGTCAGCGACTATACCGCCTTCATGTTTCTGGGGCGGTTGATCGAGTATGGCCCCACCGAGGATATCTTCACCAACCCCCGTTTGTCGGACACGTCCGACTACGTGACCGGGCGATTCGGGTAAACGAGGTGCGTCGCGTTGTGTAAGGCCCGTCGGTACGATTTACGCCGTGTTTACGCGATCTTTTTGGAGGAGCGCTATGTTGTCGAGCAGTATGATTTTGGAGAAGAGGCAGACCTTGCTCAAGACTGAGAAGATCGTCGTCATCGAGGACGAGACGGATATTCTCGAAGTCATCGCGTACAACCTCAAGCGCGAAGGCTACGACGTCGTCACCAGCACCAGCGGTGAAGACGGCCTCGAGAAGATCGACAAGCTCAAACCCAACTTGGTCGTGCTGGACTTGATGCTGCCGGAAGTCGACGGCATCGAGTTGTGCCGCAAGCTCAAGGCGGATCCCGTCACGCAGTCGATCCCCGTGATCATGGTGACGGCCAAGGGCGAAGAGAGCGACGTCGTGCTGGGGCTGGGCGTGGGCGCGGACGACTACGTCACCAAGCCCTTCAGCCCGCGCGAGCTCACCGCGCGCGTGAAAGCCGTCCTGCGCCGCTCCAAGTCGAAGGGCGAAACCGATCGCCGCGAACGCGTGACGGTCGAAGGCGTCGTCATCGACCCGCAGCGCCACGAGGTCAAGGTCGACGGAGAGGACGTGCTGCTCACCGCCACCGAGTTTCGCCTGCTGCACTTCCTGGCATCGCACCCGGGGCGCGTGTTCACGCGCGACCACTTGCTCACCCGCGTCATCGGTGAGGACGCGATCGTGATCGACCGCAACATCGACGTGCACGTGCGCGCGATTCGCAAGAAGCTCGGCCCACGCCGCGAGCTGATCGAGACCATTCGGGGCGTCGGCTACCGTTTCCAAGACCGAGACTAAAAAGAACGCTGATGCTCGGCTCACGTTTCCTCTGGAAGCTGTACGCCGGCTACGCGGTCGTCATCCTGTTGACCGCGGTCGTGGTCGGCGTTCTCGTCGTGCGCGGTTTCGAGCGCGACCTGACCGAACAGATCCAGGCCTCCCTGCACAGCGAAGCACTCCTCTTGCAGGACATCGCGCGCCCCTACGTGGACGCGCCCCCCGACTCCGCATTTCAACAGCGCGTTTGGATGCTCGGCTCTCGCGCCGACACGCGCC
>JAKEHA010000267.1 GCA_022615275.1 Candidatus Latescibacterota bacterium | reverse complement strand
TGAACCGCCACATTCGCGAAATCTTCCGCATCGCCGGCTTCGACAACGTCTTCTCCATCGAATGAACCAAGATCGCACCAACTTTTCGCCCGGGCCGGGTGTACGTCTCCCATGAGAGAGCACGCCGACGCCGAATTGGTCCGGGCGTGCCTCTCCGGGAACCAGAAGGCATTCGAGATCCTGGTCCGGAAGTACGAGAAGCCGATCTACAACCTCGCGCTTCGCATGCTGAAGGACCGGGACGACGCGGCCGACGTGGCCCAGACGGTGTTCGTCAAGGCGTACGAGAAGCTCGAATCGTTCGACGAGGCGCACGAGTTCTTTAGCTGGATCTATCGCATCGCCATCAACGAATCGATCAATTTCAACAAGCGGACCAAGCGCCACGACGAATACGAAAGCGGAGTGACCGCGGCCCTGTCGGCCACGCAGGAGCAGGCGCACGGCGCCGAGGTCCTGCGCGACGAAATGATCGACGCGATCGAGAGGCTGACGATGGACTATCAAATGGTGATCGTGCTGCGACACTTCCACGACTTCTCGTACGAGGAGATGGCGGACGTGCTCTCGATCCCCGAAAAGACGGTCAAGTCGCGCCTCTTCACCGCGCGAGCGCAGCTCAAGGAGATTCTTTCCGCAAAGGGGATCACGCGATGATCGACTCGAAAATTATCGAACTCATGAATCGCGTCCTGGACGGTGCCGCCACCGAACCGGAGCGCGCCGATCTGGATCGAATCCTCGCGTCGTCGCCCGAGGCGAACACCCACTACGAGTCGTTGCACAGATTGATGAGCCGGCTCGACGCGGTGCCGATGGACGAGCCGCCCGCGCAACTCCATGGGCAGGTGGTGACGTCGATCGAGGCCTCGGGCGTGCGGCACGCAACGCGTCCGGCCGACGATCACGGGTTCATTGGGTGGATCCGACATTCGTTCGCAAGGCCGGGGCTTCGCTACGCCTCCACCTTCGGACTGGGGTTGGCGGCCGGAGCCTTCCTTCTGGCCGCGGTTCGCCCCGGTCTCCCGGTCGATCCCAGCCAGGTCTCGGGCACCCTCGCCACGCCGCCCGCGACCGGCACCCTGCCGGTCGCTGTCCCGGAGGCCGGGGTGTCGGGTTCCGTCGCCGTCGTCGATCGCGGCCCGGTGACCCAGGTCCGTTTGCAGGTCGACAGTGCCGGGGGCACCGAATGGGTATTCGAGGTCCGGGATCGTGCCGAACCGGCCCAGTCGGTTGTCTTACGTGTGGTTAAGTCCGGAGAGACGGTGTTCGAAGGAGCCGTCCATCCGGTCGAGCCGTGAGTTTTTCCAATCAGCGCGCAGCCCGTCGGACCGACGAAATCGCAACTCGCACCAACTCCGCATACCGACGTTTGTAGTACCGTCAGAACCAGGCGAGATACCAGGTCCCACCGTTCAAGGAGGTAGTGCCATGTCAAGGAAGTCCACGACCCTACTGATCACGACCAGCGTCGTCATCATCGCCGCGGTCGCATTCTTCACGTCCAACCGGAACAATCCCCCCAGCGACCAGGTCACGGGCGCGATTGGAACGGTCGACAAGTACCGGTCCGAGCAGATCACGCCGAGCGACGTCGATATCCAGGGTCAGAGCCCGACCAGCGACGACGTTTTCGCGACGTGGTTGAACGACACCGCGACGTTGGAAGAGCTCGCGGGCTTCATGGGCCGCTTGTCGCCCCAGGAGCGCTTGAAGTTCTTCGATCGCGCGACCCCGGAAATGGCCGCGATGATCATCGAGCGCGCGACGGTCGCCGAGAAGGCGAGCGTCTTCAATCGTGCGACGCCCGAAGAGCGCGCGGCCATGGTGGCGCGCATGACGCCGGACGAGAGAAGGACGTTCTTGGGTAAGGCGAACGTCGCCGACGTGGCCGCGTTCGAGAAGATGAGCGTCACCGAGAAGTCGGCGATCCTGGATCGTCTGACTCCGGCCGAGAAGGCGACCATCCTCGAGCGCGCGATTCCGGCCGAGAAGGCAGTGGCTCTGGGTCGCTGCGACGTGTCCGAGCGCGCCATCATCCTCGACCGTGCGACGGTCGCGGAGCGCGCGCAGGTGCTCGGTCGCGCCACCCCGTCGGAGCGCGCCAGCCTCTATGAGCGCTGCACGCCCGCCGAGAAGGCCGCGGTCGCGAATCGCATGTCCATCGAGGGCAAGGCCGCGGTGCTCGACCGCGCGGCGGTGGCCGAGAAGGCTTCGGTCTTCGATCGCGCCACTCCGTCGGAGAAGGTCACGATGTACGACAACCTGACGGTGCAGGAGAAGACGGTCGTCCTCGAGAAGACCAACATCACCATCGAGAGCTTCGCCCGCCAGAGCCTCGACGAGCGCGCGGCGGTCCTGTCGCGTGCGACTCCGGAAGCTCGTGCCCAGCTCCTGGACCGTGCCTCGGTGCAGGCGAAGGCGGAGATCTTCGCTCGTGCCCCCGAGATGGAGCGCGCGCAGATCTTCGAGCGCGCGATCGCCACGGAGCGAGCCAACCTCGCCAACGAGAAGTCGACGCCGACGATGGAAAAGGCCTCGGCCGCTTCGAACTAGCTCTTCGTTCGCGCAACGAGCCTTCGACAACGATGGGACGCCACGGGTGACCGTGGCGTCCCGCGTTTTTATGTTGTACACTGGCCGCGATACGGTCTGACCCGAACCCAGCCCGCATGCACATCGGAGCCCCCGGCAGACTCCGCGGTTTCGTCGCCGCGAGCGTGATCGCCTGCGCGAGCTTGCTCGCGCTTTCTCCGCACGCGGCGCGCGCCCAACTCGACTTCCAGAGCCTCGAGACCTCCCGGATGCGCGTGGTCTACTACGACCAGGAACACGCCTACATCATCCCGCACCTCACGCGCTGCTTCGAGAACTCGATGGACTTCTACTACGACTTCGTGGACTACACGCCCTACGAGCACGTGACCATTCTCCTGCAGGACTTCGACGACTACGGTTACGCGGGCACCTCGACGATTCCGAACAACTATCTCACGTTGGGCATCGAGCCCTTCGAGTACGTCTACGAGACGTGCCCCACCAACGAGCGCTTCAACTGGGTGATGAGCCACGAGCTGTGGCACGTGGTGGCCTCCGAGAAGGCGTCGCACACCGACCGCGTGTTCCGCGGGCTGTTCCAGGGCAAGGTGATGGCGGACGCGGACAACCCCGAGTCGATGATCTATTCGTACCTGTGCTCGCCGCGGCGCTTCGCACCGCGCTGGTACCACGAAGGGTCGGCGGTGTTCATCGAGACTTGGCTCGCGGGGGGCATCGGGCGCGCGCTCGGCGGTTACGACGAGATGGCGTTTCGCGCCATGGTTGAAGACGGCGCGTATTTCTACGACCTGGTGGGCCTCGAGTCGGAAGGCACGACGAGCGACTTCCAGATCGGACAGAACAGCTATCTCTACGGCACGCGCTTCATGTCGTACCTGGCGCTCCAGTACGGCCCCGACAAGGTCGTGCAGTGGGTCAACCGCCGCGACGAGTCCAAGGCCTACTATGCCTCCGAGTTCAAGCGCCTGTTCGGCGCCAAGATCGACGACGAGTGGCAGAAGTGGATCGCCTTCGAGCACGAGTTCCAGAAGGAGAACCTGGCCCGTATCCGCGAATACCCGGTGACGAAGGACCGCGTCGCGTGCGAGCGCGCGCTGGGGTCGGTGTCGCGCGGCTACGTGGACAAGGAGACGGGGAAGCTCTTGGTGGCGGTCAACTATCCGGCCGAGTTCGCGCACGTCACCGCCATCGATCTTACTACGGGGAAGATCGAGAAGGTCCACGACGTGCAAACGCCCGCGCTGTATTACGTGACCTCGCTCGCGTTCGACGAAGCGGGCCGGACACTGTTCTATACTACCAACAACGGCAAGCACTGGCGCGATCTCAATGCCATCGACCTGCGCACGCGCGAGACCCGGCGCTTGGTCACCAACTGCCGCATCGGCGACCTCGCCTACTGCCGCGCCGATTCGATGCTGTGGGGGGTCCAGCACCACAACGGATTCTCGACCATCGTGCGCATCTCGCCCCCGTACGACGACTGGAACGCGATTCTCCCCATCATGGAATTCAAGTACGGCACCGACGTCTTCGACCTCGACGTGTCGCCGGACGGGAAGATGCTGACGGCGTCGATGCTGGAGATCAACGGGACCGTCAAGCTGGTGAGCTTCGACGTGATCGACTTGATGCGCGGCCAGGCCGGCTACAGCGTCTTGCACGAGTTCACGAATACGGCGCCCGCCAACTTCGTCTTCTCCGAAGACGGCGCGCACCTCTACGGCACCTCGTACCAGACGGGCGTGTCGAACGTATTTCGATGGAGTTTTGCGAACCAAACCATGGAGTGCGTCACCAACGCCGAAATCGGGTACTTCCGCCCCGTTCCGATGGGCGATTCGCTGGTGGTGTTCTCGTACACCAGCGACGGCTTCCGTCCCGCCGTGATCGCGGACACCACGCTCGCGGACGTCAACGCGATCGGTTACCTCGGGCAGGCGGTGGTCGACACGTGGCCCGTGGTCAAGGAGTGGAGGCTCGGCTCGCCGCGCGAAGTGAATCTCGATTCGGTGACGACGTACCAGGGCTCGTACCACAAGTTCCGCAGCATGACCACGGCCTCGCTGTACCCGATCGTGGAGGCGTACAAGGCCTACACGTCGATCGGCTTGCGCTGGAACTTCATGGACCCGCTGGGCATGCACGGCGGCGACTTGAAAGTGGGCGTGACGCCCACCTCGAGTCTCCCCGACGACGAGTTGGTCCACGCCGGCTTCACCTACCGGCACTATCCGTGGACGCTCAAGGCTGCGTACAACAAGGCGGACTTCTACGACTTCTTCGGTCCCACCAAGACCAGCCGCAAGGGCTACGGCGTGGGCTTGATTCGTTCCGACTTCCTGATCGCGGACAAGCCGCGCTTCCTCGAGTACACGCTCGACGTCGCGTACTACGGCGGGCTCGAGCGCTTGCCGTACAACCAGAACGTGCTCGCGACCTTCGACAGCTACGCCTCGGCCGGCGCGAGCCTCGACTACAAGCGCACGCAGAGCTCGATCGGCGCGGCCGACGTCGAGAAGGGAATTCGCTGGTCGCTCGGAGTGGAAGGGATCCTGGTCAACGAGGATTTCTATACCAAGGGGATCGCGGAGTTGGACTACGGATTCCTCACACCCATCGACCACTCGTCGATCTGGCTGCGCGGCGCCGGCGGCTATTCGCGCGGCGACCGCGAGGACTCGTTCGCGAGCTTCTACTTCGGCGGCTTCGGCAACAACTACGTCGACCATCAGGAAGTGAAGCGCTACCGCAACTACGACCGCTTCCCCGGAATGGAGCTCGACGAGATCGCGGGGACCAATTTCGCCAAGGCCACCGTCGAGTGGACGCTCCCGCCCGTGCGCTTCCGTCGCATCGGCTTCCAGCAGCTCTACTGCACGTACGCGCGCACGGCGCTCTTCGCGAGCGGCATCGCCACCAACCTGGACGACGAGGATTTTCGCCGCGAGGTGGGCAACGTGGGCGGACAGGTCGACTTTCGGTTGGTGATTTTCTCCGCCCTCGAAACCACGCTATCCTTCGGTTATGCGGCCGCCAAGGAAGAAGGCCACGCCATGGACACCGAGTTCATGATCTCGCTCAAGATCCTGTGACCGATCTCGTCCTTCGTTTCGTCGTCAGCCTGCTGCCGGTGGTGCTCTTCCTGGTCACCCTGGTGTACCTGGACAGCTACAAGCTAGTGCACGTGCGCACGCTCGTCATGGCGATGCTGGTCGGGTCCGGCGTGGCGCTGGTGTGTCTTACCCTCAATAATGCCGTGATCAACGACCTCGGCGTCCCCCGCCGGCTCTCGTCGCGTTACGTGGCACCGGTCTTGGAAGAGACGCTCAAGGCCGCGTACGTGGCGTGGCTCATTCGCCGGCAGCGGGTCGGGTTCCTGGTCGACGCCGCCATCGTCGGCTTCGCGACCGGAACCGGGTTCGCGCTGATCGAGAATACGTACTATTTGAAAGCGCTAGAGACGGGCGGTCTGATGGTGTGGATCGTGCGCGGGCTCGGCACCGCAGTCATGCACGGCGGCATGACCGCGATCTTCGCCATCGTCGCCAAGCAGCTATTCGACCGGCACGGCGGGCGTGGGGTGTGGTGGCTCCCCGGGTTGGCGGTCGCGGTGGCGCTGCACTCGCTCTTCAATCATTTCATCCTGCCGCCGTTGGTTTCGACGGTGGTACTGCACGTGACGCTGCCGACGGCCATCCTGTTCGTCTTCTGGCGCAGCGAGCGCGCTACCAAACGCTGGCTGGGGATGCAAATGGACGTCGACGCCGAGCTGCTCGACATCATCAACGAGGGGCGCATATCGGAGAGCCGGATCGGGCGATACGTCGAGGCGATGAAGCACCAGTTCACACCCGAGGTGTTGATCGATATTCTGTGCTACCTTCGCCTGCACGTCGAGCTGGCCATTAGCGCGAAGGGGCTCTTGATGATGCGCGAAGCCGGATTCAAACCGGCCTTGCCCGAAGGCACCCAGGAGAAGTTCCGCGAGCTGAAGCACCTCGAGAAGACCATCGGCCCCACCGGGCGTCTGGCCATCGCACCCTTCCTGCACTCGAGTTCGCGCGACCTGTGGCAGATCTACATGCTGGACCAGTGAAGGTGTATAATGACGACCCAACCTAGGAAGGTGTTCATGCGACGATTTGCGATTGCTCTCTTGGCGTTGACGTTGGCCGTTCCTGCGTATGCCCAGGACGATCCACACGCGGCCTGCGCCGCGCCCCCGAGCTACGTTCCGCCGGATCTGCTGGAGCGTCCGGTGGGCCTGCGCGCCGGTGTGGGCAACTCGCACGAAGCCGTCACCACCACGTCCAAGGACGCGCAGGCGTTCTACGACCAAGGGCTCAACTACCTCGAGTCGTACGTGTGGATCGAGGCGTCGCGGTCGTTCCACCAGGCGCTGCGCAGCGATCCCAACCTGGCGATGGCGTATCTCGGATTGAGCCGCGTGCACTCGGGACTCGAAGACGAGCGGGGGGCCCAGGAGTATTTCGAGAAGGCGAAGGCACTCGCGTCGAACGCGAGCGATCGCGAGCGCACGCGCATCGCGATTCGCGAAGCGCAGCTCGCAGCCATGGAGAACATCGAGGACATGGCCACGCTCGCGGCTTACCGCAAGGTGGTCGACGACGCGTTGGCGGCCGACCTCGACGATCCCGCGCTCTGGCTCCTCGCCGGGATGGCCCAGGAACCGACCGCCGCGGGGCGCGGCCAGCGCGGTAGCGCG
>JAKEHA010000044.1 GCA_022615275.1 Candidatus Latescibacterota bacterium | reverse complement strand
TCCGACGGGCGCGCCGGCCAGAACGACGTCGCCCGTGGCACCCGTGCGCGCACCGGACGCTCGCCCCGCACGCTCGCGCCGGCGCTGGGTGGTCGGTGTGGGGGGCATCGCGCTCACGATCGCGCTGGCCGCGGCGGCCTGGTTCGGCTCGCAGGCGTTCAACGGCGCGCCGCCGAGCGATCTCGCGACCACTCCCGCGTCGATGTCGGCGACGTCGAGCGACGCAATGTCGGCCGCGTCGCCCGATCCCAACCGCGCGCCGACGGCGACCGACTCCGTCGCCGCACGCACGGCGACGGATTCCGCGCGGGTCGCAATCGGCTCGGACAAGCCGAAGAGCGGGCCCAAACCGGAGGTTGCGAATCAGCGGACGTCCTCGACGCGCCCCGATCAGAAATCGACGGGAACCCAGAAGGACGCACGCCCCCCCACCACGACCGTCGCCGCCCGCGACGGCGCGAAGTCCACGGGCACCGCGATCGAGAAGCTCGCGGAACCACGCGCCACGGGCGATACCGGCACGAAGTCTGCGACACCGGAGTCGGTTGCGGTGAAGGGTAGTGGGGAAGAGGCGGCGCGCTCCGCGGCGGTCGCGAAGCCGGCCGACGGGATGCTGTCGGTCTTCTTCCTGGGCGGCGTCGGCGACTTCTTCGTCGACGGGAAGCGTTTCGGGCAGCAGCCCCCGTTCGAGAAGGTCACCATGCCCGCGGGTTCGTATCGAATGGGCTGCAGAATGAGCGGGGATGTGGCACCGAAGGAAATCGTGGTCGTTATCAAGTCGAATCAAGAGACCGTAATCGAATACGAAATGGGCCGCGACCCGGTCGTAACCACGGAGTAGTCGATCATGTACCGTACACGACGCATCACGAGCTGTCTGCTGATCGTCACGCTGTTCGCGTCGACGGTGATGACGTCGTTTGCCCCCGCGTTCGCGGGTACCCCCAGCGACGACTTGAAGCAGATCGAATACAAGTACTACTTCCGCGGCAAGTACCAGCAGGCGATCGAATCGCTGCAGACGTACCTGGCCCGCGTCGATGTCCCCGAAGCGGAGGCGATGCGCGCGCGCGAAGTGCTAGCCGCGTCCTACGTGCTGGGTGGCGCGCCCGCCATGGGCAAGCAGATGTTCGCGGAGATGATCGCGAAGAAGCCGTCGTATCCGGGACCGGACCCCAACGTGTTCAAGATGGAAGTCATGGATGCGTACGCGCAGGCGCGCTCGGAATACGCGGCGCTGGCTCTGAAGAACGCGCCGACGTCGAAGGGGAACGACCGGGACAAAGGCGCGGCCGCGCTACCGCCGGACGCGACGGTGGCCGAGGCGGGCAAGCCGATCTACAAGAAGTGGTGGTTCTATGCCGGCGCGGCGGCGTTGCTCGCGGGCGTGGGCGTAGCGCTCGGTGGCGGCGGCGACGACGGCGGCGCGCCGCCCGCGGACACCGGGGGCGTCACGGTGGGGGTGATCGTCCATTGAGTAGGACGCTTCGCATCCTCGCATTGCTCGCACTCGCGCACGCGCTCGCGTGCTCGCGTACCACGGAACCGGAGCTTGAGCCGGAAGGCCGCATCGTCATGCACTTCGCGCAGGCTCCGGCCGTCGCGATGGGCGTCGGCGCACGTACTTCGGCGGCGGCCGCGATCGACACCGCCGTCGTGCGCGTATTCCGCCCGGGAAATCCGATCACCCAGGAGACTTCGCGCGCTGTTCCGCTCTCGGGCGGGGACGTCGACGTCTCGATTTCGTGCATCGCCGAAAACGGCAAGCGCGTCAGCGTCGACCTGTACGACGGCGGGCTGTTCACGCATCACGGCTATGAAACCGGAGTCAACGTCGTCAAGGGCGAGCAGACCGCCGTGAGCATCGACGCGTACTCGTTCACGGTTGCGTCGTTGAACGTGACACCGGCCTTGGTCACCGAACCGGAGACGTTCGACCTCAATTGGTACGGTGCCCCGGCCGCGACGCACTATGACGTACAAGCGAGTACAGCCGACGATTTCGCTGTGATCGAGTGGGAGCAGTCGGTAACGGACACCTTCGTCAGCGTTCAGCTCTCACCGGGTTCGCATCACTTCCGCGTCGTGCCACGCACCGACTACGCGCAGGGACCGTCGTGTCCGGAGCAGTTCGCCTACGTCCAGAGCGCATCCCAGGACGTCGTCATTACCGGTTTCAGCATGCCCGCCGCGATCCCCGGCGACGTGATCACCATCTTCGGCGAGAACCTCGATTATCCGGGGACCCAAGCCTGGATCGGCTCGATGCAGATGCAGATTCTGTCCTCGAGTTGGGGCGCGATCGACGTACGGCTTCCGCGCGCGGCCTACACGGAGAGCATCACGGTCGCGAGCACCATCGGGTCGGATACGATGGCGTTCGTCGTGCAGCGCGTCGCGTACGTCACCAACGGCGGGGCATTCGCACCCGGCTACGTCGCCGCGCTCGAGAAGCACGACGACGATTTCGGGTTCAGCGGCGTCGCGGTCCTGAGCGTGGCGGAACTCGATACGCGAGACATGGGCGTGTTCGACATCATCATCGTCGCCCACGATACCGGCAACAGCTTGAGCAACTGGGGCGGCGGCGTACCCACGCGCGCGAACGCCATCGCCGACACCGACGCCAACGTGCTGGCGATAGGACGGGGTGGCGCGGTGTTCCTGCAGCTGGTCGGCGCGGTCAGTGCGTCGCACGTAACCACTCCCGATAACGACGGCGACTACTACGTGGCGGGCGGAAGCGAACAGATCTTCACGACGCCGCACTCCGTGGGCGGAGGCTTCATCCCCTTTACAGCCGCGGGAGCGCCCTCGACGACCTTTTTGAACTACACGGCCACCCCGGCCGGCGCCAACCTGTACGCGTCGACCGACTGCACGCGCCTCGTGGTGTGCACGGGGCCCAACGACCAGTGGGTGCTAGCCGACTTCCGATTCAACAATCCCGGCGGCACCCCGGTCGTCTACTTCTTCTGGGGTTATGCGGATAGTCCGGACGAGCTGACCTCGCAGGCTACTGACGTGCTCGGCAATGTGATGTACATGCTCTACCGGGACCGTTCCGTCCCGCCTATCGAGACCATGGGCCAGACCCGGCGCTGAGCACCGTGTCCCGCGGCCAAACGGCCAAGATGCCGCCCGCTTGACAACCGGCACCCCATCCGGCACAATACACCCCGCATTATCTGCGCGGGAACTCGCCCATTCCGAAGAGCGTTCAATAACCCTGTCCTGGAGAGAGCCGATATGAGGATGGCACGCCACGCGTGTTTCGTTTTCACCGTCGTCTTGTCGCTCGTCGCCTGTTCCAAGTCGGACAAACCCCAGGACAACGCCCAAAAATCTCCTCTGCTCGAGCTAACGAAGCGAGCCGCGGAGGCGGACCAGGTCACCACGCTGGTTCCGGTTCTCGAAGCCAGGGGTTTCCAATTGGTCACGACCCAGCGCATCCCCGCGCAGCTTTCGGGGCGGCGTGCCATCGCGGCCATTTATCGTTCGCAGGACGGAGCCCGCGGCGGGGTGGTCTACATGCAGCGCTCGAGCAACGCCGCCGAAGGCATCACCTGGCACTGGTACTTCGCCGATGGCGCACCCGATTCGCTGCAGATGGTGGAGTTGAACAACGACGGTCTGTGGGACGCGCGCATCTTCATGGCGGGCGGCACCACGCGCGATTTCATTCAAGGCCAAGACTTCACGTTCATGACCGACCGCGAGGCCCGCTTCGCGATGAACGGCGCGAGCTCGGGGTCGGCGGCGTGGAAGGC
>JAKEHA010000266.1 GCA_022615275.1 Candidatus Latescibacterota bacterium | reverse complement strand
CTCTTCCGTCCTTGGGCTGAACTGCGGTGACGACGACGCCCCCGTCGCGCCGACGGGCGGCGGTTCGGAGCCTCTGAGCTTCAACGATTTCCAGGACGCGTCCGTCGTCGTGGGGCAGGTTAACAAGACCTCCGGCGGTCAGAACGCGGGCGGGACGGCGGGGCCGATCGGGCTGAATTCGCCGGCCGGCGCCGGCGCGGGCTCGTTCTACATTCCCGATACGTTCAACCACAGGATCCTGGGGTACACCGAGATTCCGACCGCGGACGGCGAGGCGGCCGACTTCGTGGTGGGGCAGCCCGATTTCACGACCGTCGTGTCGGGCACGACGTCGCAGAACTTCAACCTGACATCCGACTGTGTGGCTTCAGGGGGAAAGCTCTTTCTCGCCGACGGCTCGAACCATCGCGTGTTGATCTGGAACACGCTTCCGACGGCCAATACACCCGCAAGCGTCGTGGTCGGCCAGGCCGATTTCACCTCGAGCGGCTCTGCGCTCACGCAAGCGGGGTTTTCGCTGCCATTTCGAGTGTTCGTCGCGGGAGGAAAGCTGTTCGTAGGGGATCTGAACAACCGCCGCGTTTTGGTCTGGAACTCCATCCCCACGACCAACGGCGAAGCGGCGGACGTCGTGGTTGGACAAGCGGACTTCACCAGCAATGTGAACGCCTTGACGGCCGCCGGCATGAACGGACCCCGCGCGATATGGTCCGACGGCACGCGTCTCGTAGTGAGCGATGCCGGCAACCGGCGCGTACTCATTTGGAACTCGATCCCGACCACGAACGGTCAGGCCGCCGACGTGGTGGTGGGCGCCCCCGATTTCACGACGGCGGGGTCCGCCACCGCGTCCGCGACGACCATCGACGGCGCGTGGGGAGTTGCGTCGGACGGGACCAGTCTGTTCGTTGCTGATACCTTCAATAACCGCATCACGGTCTTTACACCGTTTCCGACGACCAACGGTGCCGCCGCCGTGGGGGTCTTGGGACAGAGCAATTTCACCAACGAGACGCGAAACGACGCCAACCAAGATGGGGTGGCCGACGCCAATCCCACCGCGCGTACGTTGTGGGGTCCGACCGGCTTGAAAGTGATCGGTGACCGGCTCGTCGTTGCGGACCAGAGCAACCACCGGATGTTGATCTTCGAAAGCAATTAGCGAAGCTACGCATTGTTGGTCACGAGCCCGTTATCGGCGCAATGAAGGCAATCGTCTACACGGAATACGGACGCGCCGCCGATGTCCTGCGTCTCATCGAAGCGCCCAAGCCCGTCCCCAAAGACGACGAAGTGTCGATCAAAGTCCACGCGGCCGGGCTCAACGCGCTCGACTGGCGCATGATGTGCGGCAAGCCGGCGTTCATGCGCCTGGCGGCCGGAGGGCTGCGCCGGCCGAAGCCGACGTGTCCCGGCGTCGACGTCGCCGGCCGCGTCGAAGCGGTCGGCAGGAGCGTCACGCGGTTCAAGCCGGGCGACGACGTGTTCGGGGCGTGCCACGGCGCTTGCGCCGAGTACGCGTGTCTTCATCGCCAGGGTGAACAAGGCGGATTTGACTTTGCTGAAGGACCTTCTCGAGGCCCGGACGATCGTGTCCGTCATCGATCGGCGGTACCCGCTAGCCGACACGGCCGCCGCGGTCAGCTATCTCGAAGAGGGACATGCGAAAGGGAAGATCGTCATAACGATGGAACATTGAACTGCAGGGCGAGCACCGGCCGGCGACCTAGTGGCTTCTCTCCACGCTGATTCTCGTCCCGCCTTTGGTACTGATCCTGGGCCGCCTGGGTTAGGTTGCAGTCTCGGTTGGGTTCATCGTATCCTCCTGTTGCCGCAAAGTTGTGGGGTCGCCCGTGCGGTGCCCACGGAGACGGTCACGCATGCGAAAGACGATCCGGCAGTGGGCCTCGTGCTCCGTGCTCGTGGCGACGGCGTTCGTTGCTGGATGCGCCGCGGTACTCACCCCGGTCCCGCCCGAAAACTACTCCCGCCTCGAAGCGTCTCGCACCTATCGCGTCACGACCAAAGACGGCGCGTCCCGCGACACCAGCCGTCAAACCGTCCAAGACTCGTCGCTGGTGATCCTGAAACCACGGGCGGCTCTGCACGATCCGCGACCGTACCCGGTTCGGATCGACTTCGATGAGATCGAGTCGGTGTCCACGATCAAGTCCGAGAACCTGGTGTATGTCGAGTCGGGCGTGGAGTTCGGTTCGAACTATGGCGTCGAGTCTGAAGAGTTTTCTCCCGTCCTATCGACGTTCGAGTTGGGACACATCACGGGCGAACGTGCCGGCCGAGAGAAACCCCGCTGGGGCTTCGGCGCAACGATATTCGGCGGGTTCAGCTCGCACGACGTTCGCGGAGCCGTCAAACCGCGCGTGCGTTATCGATTCAATCGACACGTGTCGGCCGACGTTTCGGCGGGTCCGGTGTTCGGAGGCGGATACCTCGCCACGTTTGGCGTCAATCTGGGGAGCTACGTGACCTTCAAGTCCGAATGGATGGAGTCGGAGATCGAGCCGTGGTCCGACTCGGACGGCGACACGGTCACGCAGTACGCGGGCGGACGCGAGAAGGTATGGTACAATGGCGTCGTTTTCCGCGGCGGGCCGGGCTGGCTGGCACTGACGGTCCAAGTGGTCGGTGGGCTCGTGGCCGCGGCCGCAGCGCTTTCCGGCCTGGGTTCTTTGTCGTAGTGGCTCATATGCTCGTGCGCCGTATTCTCATCGCTTCATTGGGCGCGGCGGTTGTTATGACCGCAGCGTCACCCAGTCTCGCCGCCGAGCCCTTCGCGAAGGTCGGTACCACGAGCATGCTAGCCGTCCTCGATTTCCCCGTGGGCGTTCGCAACATGGGCATGGGCGGGACGGGTGTCGCGGACATGAGCCAGCCCGCCAACGGCTATTTCAACCCTGCCAGCCTCGCGTGGACGGACGCCACGTACGTTTCGTACGGTCACGAGGACTTGTTTTTCGACATCGAGATGAACGACGCACGCCTGACGAGCGGTTATCGCTGGGGCGACTCGTCGGGTAACGCGTGGCGACTCGGCGGTGGCTTCGGTTACACCGCCATGACCATGGAACCCGTCGTCGTTCGGACCGTCTTCTTGCCGGAGGGAACCGGAGAGAGCTACGAGCCCGACGACTACTATGTCACCACGGCGCTCGCGGGCGCGTGGGAGCGCGGCGGTGAATCGATCGCAGTGGGTGTCGCGGCCAAGTACGTGCGAATTGAATTCGCCAGCGACGAGGGGACCGCGTGGGCGTTCGACTACGGGTTTGTCGCTGCGAAGGGCTTCATTGCGGGGGGCAGCATGTTGCGACCGCGCGTGGGTTTTTCGATGACGAACATCGGGGAAGAGCTCGAGTACGATGACCGCTTCAGCGACATCGCCGGCGAAACACGGATGGGGCTGGGATTCGACTTCGCGTCTCCCGCGAAGCGGACGTGGGGCCGCAACGTCGCCGCCGTGTCGGGTGCCTTCGACGCCGACCACGTCGACCGCGATGTTGGCGATTCCTACTGGGCCTTCGGGTGGGAAGTGAGCGCGCTTCAGTTCATTCAAATGCGCGCGGGCTACCAGTGGTTCGACCGCGACAATTACAGCGTCGTGTCGCTCGGCTACGGGATGGGGTGGGAATTCGGTCGCATGATCCTTCGCGCCGACTACACCCACGTCTCCGAGCCGCCGACCTTCTTTGGAGTGGATCGCGACCGCGATCTCTTTGGCGCGACCGTGGGCGCTCGCTTCTAACTCGTGTCGAACGACGTCTACACCTACCAGCCCCCGAAATGGGTCCGCATCGCCGTCGCGGTGTCGTTTCTCATCTTCGTCGTCATGCTCGTTGTCTCCGTCGTGACCGGCCTCAAGCCCATGTACGTGGGGCTTTCCGCCGGGATGACGGTGTTCGCGGCGCTCGCCGTAGTCGAAACAATCATCGCACGCGTCTTCGTCGAACCGGATGCCGTCGTCATCAAGGGCTTGTTCAAGACCGAGCGCGTGGCGCTCTCCAACGTGGAGAAGGTCTCCGCCGCGGGTGGCGGCATCGCGCTCTTCCTCAAGACGAAGAAATGGAAGAAGCTCCCGGACTGGCTCGGCACCAACATGAGCGCGCGGCGCCGGATCGCGGACCGACTCGAGAGGTAAGGTCATTTTGCTGTCGCGGCTGCGGGCCGCGTGAGTTAGAATTCCAGCGTCACCCGCCCTGGGAACAGGAGAGTCGTATGAGACTCCGTGCGCTGGTCGTCCTTCTCCTTGCTTCCGTTGCCTTTTTCCCCACCATGACCGGTCACACGGACGGCGGCGATCTCGTCAACGCCGTGGTCGGGAACGTCGCTGATCCTTCTGGGTCCGAAGGCGATCGCATCCGGGCCCACCTGGAAGCCGTCGCCGAGCGGCTCGCGCGGGCCGACGATTCGGCGCTCGGACCCGCGCTGCGCGAGGCGCGCCGGCGCAATCTCGAGCGCCTGCGGGAGTACGCGCGCGCGGAAGCGTTCCCGAGCAAGCCCGCGAGAATCCCCGGCCGCATCCCCAACTTCCTCGACGATCACGGCAACGTGTGCGCCGTGGGCTATCTCGTCGAACAGGATATCGGGCGCGCCGCGGTCGCGGAGATCGCGCGCGGGCATCGACTCGACTACGTGCCGTACATCGACTCTCCGGTCCTCTCCACGTGGCAGGCGGCGAGCGGGCTATCGCCGCTCGAGCTGGCGATGATTCAGCCGACGTACGGTCAGCCTCCCAGTGACGACTATGCCGGATATTGGGGCCATGGAGGCTGGAGCAACGAGGAACTCCTCGAAGCGGGACTCGTGACCGCCAACGTCGTGACTTCGATCGCGAACTTTGCGTATCTCGCCGAGGCACGGGGGACGACGCTGGGCGGGTGGTTGGGAATCGTGTCGGGGGCGGCGTCGTTCATCTACGGAATCAACGAAGACAATCCAACCGTTACCGCGGCCGGTGCCATGGCGGGCGCGATCGGAATCGTGAGCTTCGGCGTCGGCGCGGCCAAAGCCGACGAGCCCAGGGTCTCGATGAGCGCGGTCCCGGT
>JAKEHA010000043.1 GCA_022615275.1 Candidatus Latescibacterota bacterium | reverse complement strand
TCTTCCGATCTGCTGCGCAAGGTGGTGCCGCCCCATTGCGGCGAGATCTACGCGAAGCTCGAGTGGGAGAATCCCACCGGCAGCATGAAGGACCGCATGGCCGAAGCCGTGATCGCGCGCGCGGAAGCCGCACGTTGTGGAACGCCCGGTTGCGCTCGGAGTCCGCCACGTTCGCGTGGGACGGCCGGGGGGACACGGGCCGCACGGTCGCAAGCGGGGCGTATTTCGTGCGCGCGTCGACCGCGTCGGGGACGCGCACGCTCAAGCTCACTCTCGTGAAGTAGCCTTCCGTCCTGAGCGAACCGACGACAACGCGCCGGTGACACTATGGTAGCGGACACGCGTGGAAAATCTTGTCATCGCGTCTCGTCGACGTCGGATATCGTCCGCGTTCGCCTCCACAATCACGCGCTGCACAAACCGCGCTTCGACGATCCGCACGCCGCCGTGGCGTGGCTGGGCGCCGTCCAGGCCCAGGACTATCCGGCCGCGAAGTGGGCCCTGGGGATGCGCGTGCGCAATGCCACCGACGCGTTGATCGAGAAGGCGATGAACGATGGTTCGATACTGCGCACGCACGTCATGCGGCCGACCTGGCACTTCGTGTCGCCGCGCGACATCCGCTGGATGCTCGAGCTGACCGCCCCCCGCGTACGAAGCATATTGAGCCACTACGATCGCACGCTGGGTCTTACCGCGAAGACGCTGACGCGCTGTGCCGCAGTGATCGCACGAGCTCTGGAGGGCGGCCGGCACTTGACACGCGACGAGCTCGCCGGGCGTCTCGAGCGTGCGCGCATCGAGGCGCGCGGACAGCGCCTGGCGCGCATCGTAATGCACAGCGAGTTGAACGGCCTGATCTGCAGCGGGCCGCGTCGCGGCAAGCAGTTCACGTACGCGTTGCTCGACGAGCGAGTTCCGAGGGCACGCTCCATCGATAGGGACGAAGCGCTCGCGATGCTCGCGCGACGCTACTTCGTCTCCCACGGTCCTGCGCAGGTGAAGGACTTCACGTGGTGGTCGGGATTGACCGTGAAGGACGCGACCGCGGCGCTCGACGCGGTGAAACCCGAACTGATTGCGAAAACCGTCGACGGAAAGACGTACTGGTTCGCGCCCGCGCGCGTGCCGAAGCCGGCAACGTCGGTGGCGATGCTATTGTCGATCTACGACGAGTACACGATCGCGTACAAGGATCGAAGTGCGTTGGGTGGCGGGGAGTTCAGGAACGAGTTGCTCCGCATGGGCAACGCGCTCACCTCGGTGCTGACCATCGATGGGCTGATCGCGGGGACGTGGAAGCGCACGCTCCTCGAGGGCGCGGTCGACGTCGCGATTCGCCCTTTGAGACGGCTCACGGCCGGCGAGAAGGACGCGGTCGCCGCGGCCGGTCGCCGATATGGTAGGTTTCTCGGTACCCCGGTCACGATGTCTGGCCGCGGTGTGTAATTCCACCGCAATGAAACCCGAGCACGAGCCCCGGTAGGTGTGAATCTTGAGAGACTGCTCTTCGATCATCGCCGCAATCATGGCCACGCCACTCGCCACCACCGCCCGCGCGCACGACGGACACGGCGACCCGCGCTGGACCGGGTCGTTGCTGCATGTCTTCTTGGAGCCGGAGCACGCTTGGATCGGCGTCGTCATAGCGACGCTCGCGGCGGTCTTGCTCGTGCGCCGATTCGGCACTCGGCGTCGGCCGTGGATCGACAAGCGGAGCTAGTAGCGCTCCAGCTTCCACAGATGCATCCCGGGGGGAGAGTGCCGGCTGACAACGGGTAGTCGGACGTCGCTCTCCAGCCGGAGACCGTAGTAGCTCACCACCGCCACGTCGTGTGCAAGCAAGGGGCTGGGTTCCGCCCGCGACAGCAAGTACACGTCGCCGGTGTGCCACGCGATCATCCGGCGCATCTCCTCCTGCATTTTCGTCTTCGCGGACGGCCGCGTCAGGTTGTTATCGAGACTCAGCCATCGAACCTCGGGTGGAAACACGGGGATCAGGTAGGCCAACGGCCGCGAGTTCGCGATGAGAACAAGGGTCTGCTCGGGATTGGGCAGGGTTGGAATCTGCGCGTCCCAGAACGTCCCCGTCCACTCCAGGCGCTCTTGTTGAATCGGATTCACCGTGGCCAGTTGCAACGCAAACACGGCGGTGGCAACGATGATCGATTGCGCGACTCCGCGTCCCACGACCCGCGCGGCCACGACGACCACGAGTAGTGGCGCGAGCAGCTCGAGCACCGACGCGTACCGAATGATGCAGAACATCGTCTCCCAGGCGACGAACGAGACCACGAAGAAGATCATCAAGAAGCGGGACTCGATCGGCATGGATGGCGCCGCCGCCGAGCGCAGGATGACGCGCTGCCACGACCGCATGAGCGCGTACAGCGACAGCACGGCGTACAGCACCGCGTAGCGCGTGTCCCGGAATCCATTCTGGAGCGACGTGTACTGGCTCTCGCGAACGAACGCGAACGGGAGGGTGACGGCGTCGCGCGGCGATTGCGGGATCATCGAGCGGTCGGCATACGAGCGCGGATCCGCCCACGGTGACCGGAACACGTCGTTGGAGAACGGGAAGAACGGATTCCCGAACTCCTGCCACAAGCGCAGCATCCAGTAACCGTTGGTCAGGAGGAAGCCGGCGAGAAACGGCCCACACGCGACCAGGAGAACCGTCACACGCGCGCGCCAGGTTCCTTCCACCGCGCACGCGGCTGCCGCGAGGGCCAGCGCGTGGGGCATCACCGTCGGCTTGAGCCCCATCCCCGCGCCGAAGACGAATGTTGCCACGACCAGCGACCTGCGCGCTTCGCGTGTCGCGAGCGACTGGTGCGCGACCAGCGCTTGCACGAGCAGCAGCAGCGGCAAGAGGACGAACAGGCCCACGAGAATGTCGTTCTGCGACGCCCCCACCTCACCCAGGAACACGGGCCCGTACAGGCCGGCACCCGCGCACGACACGGAAAGTGCCAGTCGGACCTTCGCGGTGTGCCCTCGGAACACGACCATGGCGAGCGCAAACACGAGACCGAAACTCAACCCGTGAACGCCGCCCGTCAGAAACCCGAGCACACGAGGGTCGAGATGAGACACTCCCAGATAGAACGGCACATCGAGGAACGGATTGAGATAGGTCTGCCGTTGCGCGGGGGCGAAATCGAAACCGAGGCGGTCGTTCAGGAGCGCATACGGATTGTAAAAGTGGTAGTTTCGCAGGTCCCAGTTGTTGTCCTGCCCCGCGAGCAGCGATATCACTCCGCACAAAACGATGCCGAACGCGAACGCGGCCGCGTGCACGAGTCGCACGCGCGGCACACGCGGCACGCGCGGAGCTTCCGGGCACGCTTCGGCGTCGGGCGCGATCACGCGCGCTCCTCCTGGGGACGATGCATCACGACCACCAGGTTCTTTCCGAACCACCGCGAGCACCCGAGGCGATCGCAGGCGTGGCTGGCGGGAAACACGAGGCGGTCATAGATCCACACCGACGCGGGGGACAAGTCGCCTCTTCGACTTCCCATCAGTTTGTAGACCAGCGTCACGAACACACCCAGGCTGTCCGCGTACCGAGCGCGCTCGATTGTGAAGCCGGCTTGGGTCGCTATACGAAGCAGGCCGGTCCGGTGATACCGGCGGTGATGGCCGATCTTTCGGTCCATGCTGGTATAGAGCGATTGGAGCGCGGGCACGTACACGAGACAGCGGCCACCGGGTTTCAGCTTGGCAAAGAGCGCTGCGAGCGCACCCTCATCGTCCTCGATATGCTCCAGCACGTTCACGGAGTAGATGAACTCCTGCGAGCGATCGGGAATGCGCGCGACGTCGTCGTACACGTCGAAGCCGAGGCCGCTCAATCGGGCGCGCAGGCGCGGATCCGGTTCGACGCACGCGATCCGCAGGCCGCGATCACGCACCAGGATCGACATGGATCCGGTGCCGGCCCCGAAGTCCAGGGCGGTGCGACGCCCCGCACTCGCCTCGACGATGCAGTCGACGAGAAAACGATTGTAGCGCGCCGCGTTCGCGAGCACCTCGAGATTGTCGACCCCCTGGTACTGCGAGTCGCGCATGCAGCCTTCACTCGCGATTGCGATCCGTGTCCTTGAGCAACCCCACGATGAGCTCCTGGTTCTCCATGTGGAAACGCTTGATCGCGTTCAGGATGAGCCCGATGCCCAAAAACAGCACGGCCAGCACTTCGAGGGCCGCGGCCAACAGCGCCAGGGGAACGTGATTCACGTAGCGGATGTCGATGTAGTCCTTGACGGGGGGCCAGCCCGCGATCAGCCCGAGAACGAAGCAAACCCCGCTCGCGACCGAGAAGAAAGCCAGGGGTTTGTAGTCGCGGAAGATGAGGAGCACGCTCTTGAGCACGAGGACGCCGTCCGACCAGGTGTTGAGCTTCGAATGGCTTCCGTGTGGACGGGTGCCATAGTGAACCGGGACTTCACGGACGACGCGCTGCTTCACCAGTGCCTGGAGTGTGATCTCGGTCTCGATCTCGAAGGCGTTCGAGCGCAGGTAGAGCGCGCGCACGAAGTGCCGCCGAAAGACACGGAAGCCGGAGAGCACATCGGTGAGCGAGGCCGAGAACAAGGTCGAGATGAGCCTGGCGACGAATCGGTTACCGAACTCGTGAAGCGCGCGAAACGACCGCGCTTCGTTGTCCTGGAGGCGCGTACCCACCACCATGTCGGCGTTGGCATCCTTGAGGATGCGGATCAGCGCGGGCGACATGTGGGCTGGATACGTCCCGTCTCCGTCCGCCATGACGTAGATGTCGGCGTCGACCGTGGCGAACATGTGACGGACGACGTTGCCTTTGCCCCGCCGCGGCGACGCCACCACGATCGCTCCCGCCTCCCGCGCGAGGCGGGCCGTGTCGTCGCTCGAATCGTTGTCGAATACATACACGTCGGCAAAGGGAAGCGCCTCGCGAAAATCCGCCACCACCTTGGCGATCGTGACCGCTTCGTTATAACAGGGAAGCAAAACCGCGACGCGTTCCTCGCGGTCCGAGTGGGAAGACGTTGGGCGTGGTGTGGCGGCCATACGTGCGATCGAGCCGGGGCGGACACCGCGACCAGTGTAGCGCACGAGCCCCCGTTTCCCAACGGCAAGTTTCGGCGCGCGCTAGTTGGGAGGCGTGAACACGAACGGCGCCCGGAAGCTGGTCGTGCCGTAGGGGATCGCGGGGAAGCGCCAGCCGTGAATCTGCGCGAGCACGCAGTCGGTCACGGACTTCGAACCCAGTGTGTTCTCGACCACCGAAGCCTCGCTCACTTCGCCGTTCGCGAGAACCGTGATGGCGACCACGATCTTACCGCGCAAGCCCGGGTTCTTCTTGAGCTCGTTGTCGTAACAAAACTGGATGCCGGGCGCGTATCGGCGTACCACGCTCAAAAGCGATTCGTTGCTGCGGTACGAGCTCGCGTTGCCGCTGGCGCCCGCGCGGCCTTCCGGCGAGCCGCCGCCACCCACGCCGGTTCCGCCGCCGCCGTCGACCGCGAGGTCGGTGATGGCCGCGATGCTGATGCCCCGGTTGTCGATCGCCGAGCCCGCCACGTCGGCCGCCGCGATGTTCGACACCCCGCCCACCGATCCCAGTTGTTCGCTCGAGCGGCCTGCGCGCACTCCCCGCGCGCGGCGCGCGCGCGCGTTGCTCGAGCTGGCGACCTGCTGGTTCGACGCCGGCAGCGCTTTGGAAATGTTCTCCATCACCTTGTCGAGCGAGCCCGTCACCTGGGCGACGTTCTTCGTCACCTCTTGCTGCGCCTTCTGGCGACCCTGGGTGCCGCGGTCCTGCGCCACCTTGGGTTGCGTCGGCGACTGGCGCGGCGGCGCCTTGGGCTTGGGTTGCTCGACCGGTTTGTCTTCGACGCCCTTGGGCGGCTCCGAGGTGGCGACGCGCTCGGGCGCAGAGACAGGCCAGGACTATCTTGGCCTTGGCGCGAGCTGGACCAGCCGCTCAAAGCCAGCACGGTGACTGAGCACAGCAACTTTTTCCCGTCCTGAAAGCATGACCGACGCCTCCTTGATACTGGCCGCATCGTCAAGTTTTGCCAGCCCTACTAACAAGTCCACATTATA
>JAKEHA010000042.1 GCA_022615275.1 Candidatus Latescibacterota bacterium | reverse complement strand
TGGGGCCCCCGCCGCGCCTGGCGGGGGGGTGACTTGTGAGGGGACCCGCCGGGCAGCGTTCGCCCGACCGGCTCCCTACTTCAGCAGCATCATCTTCTTCGACAACGCGCGCTGGTTCGTCACCAAACGATAAACGTACATCCCCGACGCCACCGGCTGACCGTGCACGTCGGTGCCGTCCCAGTCCACCGCGTGCGGGCCCGAATCGAACTCACCGCGCGCGAGGCGGCGCACCAGGGCGCCGCGCACGTCGTACACGTCGAGCTCGACGGGACCGCGTTCCGGCAAATAGAAGCGGATCGCGGTGCGCGGGTTGAACGGGTTGGGGTGGTTCTGCTCCAGCACCAGCTCGCGTGCGGGTACCACTGCGACACCGCGGTGCAGTTCGCGCGCTTCACCGTCGATCACCGATTCCAGTAGGTAGTAGTAGGTCCGGCCCGCTTCCACGTCCTCGTCCAGGTACTCGTAGAAATCGCTGGAAGACGCCGGCAGCACCGCGATCTCCACCCAGGCTGCGTCCGCGCGCGTCGACCGGTAGAGCCGCAGCTCTTCGCCCTCTTCGCGCCCGATGAGCTCATAGCGCAGGCGCACGCCGCCGGCCGCGACATCGATCGCGGCGGACACCAGCTTGGTGGCGACGATCAGGTTGATCGTCGCGGCGTTCGCAAGCGTGACCTCCTGCCCGTCCGGATTGGTCACGATCAAGTCCCACGCACCCGGCTCCTTCGAGTACACGTTGACGGTACCGCGCAGGAGCGCGGGGTCGACCCACTCCAGGGACGTGGCGACGATGTCTTCGCTGTCGCGCGTGTCGTTCGTGGAGAGGCCGCCCGATTTGACGAAACGGAACGTCGCGCCGTGGCGGATGCGGGTGCCCGCGACATCGACCACCACCGCGACCTGGTCGTTGTCGATGTTGTCGGGCGTCGCCGACGCCGCGGTGGGCGCGGGGTCGCCGGCGCGCAGTGTCGCCGTCATGGTGGGGGCGGCGCCGCCGATCGACGTCACCGCAATCTGGGTGGTTCGCCCGGTGTTGTCGCCGCTTCCCGGCGCCGTCGCCGAAGAGAACGACGTCTTCGCGAGCGGGCCCGGGAACACGTCGGCCGCTTCACCCGTGTTCGACGCGACACCGATGTTCAAGTCGAACTCGCCGTCGGCTTCTTCCAGTACGAGACCGCGCACGTCGGTCAGCACGGCGTTGTTGACCTGGGCCCATGCGTGCATCACTTCGTCGTCGACGTGCCAGATCAAGAGTCCCTGCTCGTGCAGTCCTTGATCGAACCCAACGCGCCGCCGGTTCTCGACCAGCCAGTACTCCGAGACCGGGTTTTCCGCCGGGTCCTGGTGCCACCCGCCGACGTTGGACTCGAAGTCGCTCGCGTACGACTCGCCGCCGCCGGTGACGGTTACGTCGTCGACGACGAAGGCCCCGCACGTCGTGGGGTTCTGCCCATCGGTATCGTCGAAAGAGAAGTCGCTCGTGACACGGAACTTGAGCGTGTAGGTTCCGCCCGCGCCGGAAAGCGGCGCCAGTGCGGCGGCCAACGGCACGTTGGCCGTCCCACCCCCGCTGCCGGTGTGCGTCAAGAGCACCGACTCGGTCCCGTTGACTTCGATCATCGCGTACGCGAAGTCGTAGCCGGGCTCGACATCGTAGGTGCACGTGAATTGGAACGTGACGGGTCCGGTGCCGCTATACGTGAAATCGCGCTCGATGGTCTGGTACCAATTGCTGCCGTAACCGCCACCGGTGGCATGGGTCCAGCCGCGCGTGGTCGCCTCGGCCTGCGTCAGGCCGCAGTGGAGCGAGTACACGCCCGCGATCACGCACGAGGCCGAACGACGGAAGCGCTCGTCGGTGAACGGGAGCATGAAGGCGGTGGCGTTGCTCTCGATGGCGGGAATGTTCGACGGCGTGGCTTGCCAGTCGACCGGCGTCGGGACGAGCCAGCCCAGCTCCTTCTTGCACCAGGGGTCGACGTGCGCGGGCGTATCGGGCGTGTTCCAGTTGCCGGTGGCCATCAGGCTCCAGTCGCCGGCGCCCTTGTCGCCGGTGGTGGCACCCGTGATCGGGTTGATGCCATAAAGATCCGGCAGGCCCAACCCGTGGCCGAGCTCGTGGCAGAGCACACCGATCTCGATGATCGTGTTGGGCGGGCTGGCGCAGGAGAGCGCGGGCGTGATGTTGTAATCGTCGATCATGATAAAGCCGCCGCCGAAGCGCGCGTCGTCGGTCGTGTAGGGCGCGCCGCCGGAATTGGGCCACGCCGAGTACACCCACGCGTGCGACTGGATGTTGGTCGCGATTCCGCATTCGGCGCCCTCGAAGCTGTGCACGACGCACAGCACGTCGACGAAGCCGTCGTCGTCGCCGGAGTTGGGCACTCCATCGGGGCCGTCGTTGTCGTACTGCCCGAAGTCGATGCTGGTGTCGTTGGCGTCGAGCAGCTCTTCGATGAGCTCGCCCGTGAAGGCCGCGCCGGGAACTAGCCCCTGCGTGCTGCCGGCGTAGTAGGTGTGCGAGAACAGGAGGTCGGTCCACGGATAGACGTCGCCGTCGATCGTGAACTGCCCGTACGATACCTCGCTGTAGTAGTCCGTGACCGACCCGGTGGGATTGCTGTCGAACAACTGCGCCTGCATCTGGGCTTGCGTGATGGGTGACACGGGCGCGGACGCCTGCGTGTAGCCCAGCAGCACGGGCACGTTCATCGTCCCTGTCACGGCCAACTGGGACGGCAGGGGCGTGGCCACGGGCGCAAGCCCCGGGCGCGAAGCCGCCAAAGCGCGCGCTTCGCGCGCGGTCTGCGCCTTCTCCACCCACGCACGGTGATTACGATACGCGCCGGGATCCTTGGCGATGACGCCGGCGACCGCCGCCGCAGGCGCGCTACCGTCGCGGCGCGACGTCAGCGCGAACGCCGGTGTGGCCGCCGATGCGACCGAGAAACAAACAAGAGCGCGTGACACAACTCTGCGAATCATGCTGAACCTCGGGATGCAGGACTGTGGGAAGTCGCAGCGTTAGATGGGAAGCGTTCTACTTTCTCTTCAACATCGCGCTCCCGCCCTCCGAGGGCGCGAGACTGAAGTCGTCGCACGTCGAAAAACCGATGTAGGGATTGCCCTGATGGGAGATGCCGTCGCTCACTTTGATTTCGCCACCCTGGAATTCCGAATCGGCCACGCACATGTATTGAACCAGGCGAAAACGTCCCGACGGCTGGCAGTCGTACGCGACCTGATAGCTCTCCGCGTAGTGCCCCATCGAGATGGACTTGGCCTCGAGCTCGATCATGGAGGTCACGCGCACGCCCGCCGGGAGTTCCAAGCTGAACTGCGCGGCATTGGTGCGATACGGCGCCGCGGTCTCCGCCCACACGCCGATCGTGAACGTCTCGCCGACCGCCACGGACAAGTCCGCCACGGCTCCGGCGTCGTCGAAGTACGGCTTGATGAACAAGCCCTCGAGCGCCTGCCTCACCGGTTCGGTCGCAATCTCGACTCCCGGCTTCGACGTCACATCTGCGGGCGGCAATGCGTGCGCCGCCGACTTGCTCTCTGTCGTCTGCTCGGCCGTCGCCGTCGCCTCCCCGGATTTTTCTCCTCCACATCCCACCACCCCGAATACCACCGCTTCATTCTCAATCGCTTTGACGGTCCAACCATGAAACTCCTGGCCATCCGCGACGC
>JAKEHA010000265.1 GCA_022615275.1 Candidatus Latescibacterota bacterium | reverse complement strand
GCGAGGCGGCCCGCATGCTGGCCGCGGGCCTGGTGCTGCCCGCCTACGACTACGCAGTCAAGCTCTCGCACGTGTTCAACCTGCTCGACGCGCGCGGTGCGATCAGTGTCACCGAGCGCACGACGTACATCGGGCGCATCCGCACGCTCGCGCGCAAGATCGCGCTGGCCTACATCGCCAAGCGCGAGGCGCTCGGGTTCCCGCTGCTCGCGGGTGCTGCCGCGAAGCCGGCGCCGGCGCGCCGGGCGGGCGGGAGGAAGCGGGCGTGAACGACTTCGTCCTGGAGATCGGCTTCGAGAACGTGCCCGCGTCCTACCTGCCACCGGCGATCGAGCAGTTGTCCGCCGACGCGCGCGCGATGCTGGCGCGCTGCCGCCTCGTTCACGGCGAGGTTTACACCACGGCGACGCCGCGCCGTCTGGTGCTGGTCGTGGCCGGGCTGGCCGACCGCCAGTCGCAGTCCGAAGAACTCGTGACGGGACCGCCGGTGGCGCGCGCGTTCAACCCGGACGGATCGCCCACGCCCGCGGCCGCGGGCTTCGCGCGCGCACAGAAGGTGGCGGTCGCCGGCCTCGACCGCGTCGAGACACCCAAGGGCGAATACCTGGCGGTGCGCAAACGCCTGCCGTGCGCGCGTGCGACCGAGGTCCTGTCGCAGGAGCTGCCCGCGCTCGTGGGGGTGCTCAAGTTTCCCAAGACCATGAAGTGGGAGGAACGCGGTGCGCGCTTCGCGCGTCCGGTGCGATGGATCCTCGCCTTGTACGGCAAGCAGGTCGTGCGCTTCTCGTTCGCCGGCGTGGAGAGCGCGCGCGTGACCTGGGGCCGACCGTGGATGCAACCGATGCGCGGCGCGGCCACCGCCGAGGTACGCAGTGTCACGGAAACGCGCGTCTATCGTGCGCGCGTCGAATCGCTGGGCGTGATTCTCGATCACGAAGAACGCAAGCAACGCATTCGCGAGCTGGGCGCGCAAGCGGCGGCGGCGTCGCGCTGCGGCGTGGTCGAGGACGACGATCTCCTGACCGAGCTATCGTTCATGCTGGAAGATCCGCGCGTGCTCACCGGTTCCTTCGAAGCCAAGTATCTCGATCTCCCGCCCGAAGTGATCGTGGTGGCGATGCGGTCGCACCAGCGCTACCTCGCTCTCGCCGACCACGAGGGGCGGTTGGTGCCGCGCTTCGTCACCTTCACCGACGGCCCCGTGAAAGGCCCCGACGAGGTGATTCGCGGCAACCAGCGCGTGCTCCGCGCGCGCCTCGAGGATGCGGAGTTCTACTGGCGCGAAGACCTGAAGCGCGGCATGGACGGTATGGCCGACGAGCTCGACCGCATCGTGTTCGTCGAGGGAATGGGGACCATCGGGCAGAAGTGGCGGCGCGTCCTCGACGTCGCGCGCACCGTCAACGAGGGTTTCAAGGAGAAGGAGCGCGTGGCCGAAGCCGACCTCGCGCGCGCGGCACGGCTGTGCAAGGCCGACCTCGCGAGCACCATGATTCGCGACGGCAAGGAGTTCACCGCGCTGCAGGGGGTCATCGGCGCGCACTACGCGAGTGCCTGCGGCGAGCCGGCCGCGGTCGCGACCGCGATCCGCGAGCACTACCAGCCGCGCGCGGCCGGCGACCCGCTCCCGGTCGGGGTGCTCGGGCGCGTGCTCGGCGTCGCGGACCGCATCGACACCTTGGTGGGTTGTTTTCTCGCCGGCATGAAGCCCACGGGCTCGCAAGACCCGTTCGCGCTGCGACGCGGCGCCAACGGCGCGGTGCGGCTGGCCGCCGAGATGCCGGGGCTTCGACTCGATGCACTGGTCGAGTCCGCAAGCGCCGGCTACGCGGCGGTGCTCGGCGACGCCGAGTTGCGCGCGCGTTGGATCGATCGCGGCGTGCGCGCGGATGCCACCGAGTTCGTGCGCGGCCGCGTCGAAGCGTATCTAAAGGACAACGACGTGCCGTACGACGTGGCCGCGGCCGTGATCGCGGTGGCGTGGGTCGAACCCGGGGTGGCCCTCGCGCGCGCGCGCGCGCTGGCGGCGATGCGCGGCGACCGCGTGTTCGAGCGGCTCATCACCGGTGTCAAGCGCGTGGGTAACATCCTGCCGAAGGAGCGACGGCGGCTGGCGACACCGTGGGACGCGGTCACGCGCGCGTTCGAAGGTGCAACCGGCGCGCGCGCGTTCGACGCGACCCGTTTCGTCGACCCGGCGGAGCACCGCCTCTTGGACGCGGTGCGCCGAAGCGTGGGGGAAATCCCGAAGCTGGAAGAGAAATCGCCGTTTCGAGGCGTTCTGGAGGCCCTGTCCCGACTGGCCGACCCCATCGACGCTTACTTCGACGCGGTCCTCGTCAACGCCGACGACGCCGGGGTGCGGGAGAACCGTATCTCGTTTCTCGGAGAGGTGTTTGGCCTATTCGGCCGCTACGCGGACTTCCAGGCCATCGTCGAACAGGGCGAGCCCGGCGCCTCGTAGCCCCGTTGGATCCGGCGCTCGCTCCGGCCCGCCCGGCATACGCCCGAATACGCACAAATCTTGTTCGGACATTGACACGAGATCGCGGCGTATGGTAGCCTTACGTCCGGACTAGGGGCAAAGGGTGAGATCGGGGCGGGTGACCGCCCGACCCCTTGCATGACTTTATCTCCCGTCGGATGTGCGTTTGTAGCGCGCGTCCAGGTTCGCCGACCACCGTTGGTTTTTTGTACCCGACACCTGACCGACCGACGGTAGTACATGGCCTGATCCTGAAGACGGACGAACGGGAGATGAAGCGGGAGTCGTTTCAGCGCCGGTTTTTCCTACGCCTCCGTGTCCGCGCGACGCTGCGCCCCAGCGACGCGAGCAGTACCAATTAAATTGGGTTTCGCGTATTCACGTTCCTTCTCAGCAACGATGGGGGAATACGTATGAAGAAAGTTTTGTGTAGGTCTCTCGTCCTCGCGCTCGGCATGGCGCTTGTCGCGTCGGCGGCGTCGGCCAAGCGAGGCGGAGGCTACGCTGATGCTCAGCGCGAGGCTTTGCCGGTCGTCAAGGTCGATCCGATGGATCGTACAATGGACGGCCTTTCGCCGGCTTCCGCCGCGCTGACCACGGTACCGTTGTACACACAGACCTTCGATGTGGGTGCGACGTGCTCCGAGGCCGGTTGGACGAAAGTCGACGGCACGGCGCAGATCGCGGTGTTCTGGCACGTCGACGACATGGTCGGTGCGAACTCCCAGGCGGGCGACTCGTTGGCGGTTCTCGCCGGCACGAAGTCGCTCTGGTGCGGTGCTCGCGCCGCGGCTACCGGCCTGACGTGCGGTTACTTCACGCTGCCTGGTTATGGCAACGGCTGGAATCAGTCGTGGCGTACCAAGGCTTGCATTCCCGTCACGGGCGACCTCGACGTCTCCTTCTTGATGGAGACCGATTCGGAGCCCGCGTACGACGCGACCGTCCTCGAGTACACGCTGGACTGCACGGGCCCCGACTACACCGGTTGGACGGAGCTCGACGGCGGTATCGGCGTGTGGGACGGCATCCAGGGTCCGTTGGCGGCCGGCGGTGCCTACCCGGTCGCGGGTAGCCCGGTCAAGGTTCGCCTGCGGTTCACGGCGGACGGCGGCTTCTCGGACGAGGATGCGCTCTACGACAGCCATGCCGGCGCAATCGTCGTCGACAACCTAGTCGCCGAAGGTCTCGCCATGGAAGACTTCGAGGGCGAGGCTCCGAACGCGACGTCGTCGAACGACTGGGAAGGCTTCGCCGAAGTCGGCTACGGCCTCAACATCGCTCTGTTCTCGGGCATCTCGCTCGTGCAGCAGGACGCTTGCGCGAAGAACCTTTCGTGCCAGTGGGCAGCGATCCAGGGCTCGTCCGAGACCTACGCGTGCGGCGGCTTCCCGCTGCAGGCGGCGGTTCCCAAGGGCAACAGCGAAGGCCAGTACCTCCAGAACGAGGTGTGGTCGCCGTCGTTCCCGGTCATCGGAACGGGCTCGGTCATCAACTACCAGTTC
>JAKEHA010000264.1 GCA_022615275.1 Candidatus Latescibacterota bacterium | reverse complement strand
CGGTCTTGGCGCTCGCCCGCGAGCTCGGGGTCGAGGACCGCGTCCGCTACCTGGGTTTCGTCCCGTTCGAGCAGATGATCGAAGAGATCGTGGCCGCCGACGTGTGCGTGGTCGCAATGAAGAAGAACCCGTACTCGGACCTCGTACACACCAACAAGATGTTCGAGTACATCGCGCTGCAGCGTCCCGTGGTCGCGTCGCGGCTCGAGAGTACGACATCGTACTTTCCCGACGACTGCTTCGTGTACTTCGAGCCCGACGACGACGCCGACCTGGCGGACAAGCTGCACTATGCGGCGACGCACACCGACGACGTGGCGACGCGAGTCGAGGCGGCGTCGCGCCGCTACGAGATGTATCGATGGGAGCACGAGAGACGCAAGTATTTGGGGGTTTATGAAGACCTGCTGGGGATTCGCTTGGTCGACCCGCAAACGGGCCACGCGCCGGTCGCGCCGCCTCCTGCTCCAGCGCGCGATGAGCGCGGGCCTATCGTGGGCGACGCGGGCGCTCGCTCCGTCGCGGGCGGCTAGCGTGCCCGCCATATTTTCCTTGTCGGTTTCTTGACCGCCCGCCTACCATCCCGATCGAATTCGATGCGCGCGCCGCAAGTGGCGCCGATATCGAGCGAACCGGAGGTAGCGCGTGGCGAAAGCCGCCAAGAAAGCCAAATCATCGAGATCGCCGCGTCGCGCGGCGCGTAAAGAGGGAACGCGCGCGTCCAAGCGCGCGCAAACCGGGGAGCCCGAAACCCTGCCGCTCTTCGGCGAACGTGCGCTCGAGACCGCGCCGAGGAAGAAGGCCGGGTCCGCTGCGGCGGCGGCGGTTGTCGAGCGGAGCGAGACGGCGGCCGAGTCACCTCGCCGGCGCCGCGCTTCCGACAAGGCGTCGTATTCCTCGGCTGAAACCATCGCGCTGAAGCAGCGCGAGATCTCGGTCAGCGAGTTCTTCGCCAAGAATCGCCACATGCTGGGCTTCGACAGCCCGACGCGCGCCATCTTGACCGCCGTCAAGGAAGCCGTCGACAACTCCCTCGACGCGTGCGAAGAAGCGGGCCTGGCGCCCGACATCCTGGTCGAGATCCACGAGCTCTCCGAAGACCGCTACAAGCTGATCGTCGAGGACTCCGGCCCCGGCATCGTCAAGGCGCAGGTGCCGAAGATCTTCGGCAAGCTCCTCTATGGCTCGAAATTCCACGAGCTGCGCCAGTCGCGCGGGCAGCAGGGCATCGGCATCTCCGCGGCGGTGATGTACTCGCAGCTCACCACCGGCAAGAGTGTCAAGATCACCTCACGCGTCGGTGCCAAGAGCAAGGCGCATTTGTACGAGCTACAAATCGATACCAAGAAGAATGCACCCATCGTACTGGACGACGGTGCGGTCGAGTGGGAGCGCCCGCACGGTACGCGCATCGAGATGGAGCTCGAGGCCATCTATCAAAAAGGCAAGCGCTCCGTCGATCAGTACCTACACCAGGTGGCACTCGCGAATCCGCACGCGGACATTCGCTTCGTCGCCCCGAAGTCGGACCCGGTGCACTACACGCGCTTGAGCAACGAACTGCCGCCGCCCGCGATCGCGATCAAGCCGCACCCGTACGGCGTCGAGCTGGGCGTGTTGATCGACATGATGCAGACCTCGGGCGCGCGCAACGTGGCCGCGTTCCTGTCCAACGAGTTCTCGCGCATGAGCCCGAAGATCGCGCAGGAAGTACTGCAGGTCGCGGGCGTGTCGCCGTCCACCAAGCCCGCCAAGGTGTCGCGCGACCAGGCCGAAGCGATCATCAAGGCGCTTCCCAAGGTCAAGATCATGCGCCCGCCGACCGATGTGCTGTCGGTGGTGGGCGAGGAGTTGCTCATCAAGAGCCTGCAGCGCGAGATCAAAGCCGATTTCTACACCGCGGTCTCGCGGCCGCCGACCGTGTATCGCGGCAACCCGTTCCAGGTGGAAGTGGCGATCGCGTACGGCGGCGGCGAGATGGCCGCCGACGAGATCGTGCAGCTCTATCGCTTCGCGAATCGGGCGCCGTTGATCTATCAGCAAAGCGCGTGCGCCATCACCTACGCCGTGATGAATACGGCGTGGAAGTCGTACGGGATCGAGCAGAGCCGCGGCGCGCTGCCCACCGGGCCCATGATCATCCTGGCCCAGATCGCGAGCGTGTGGGTGCCGTTCACGTCGGAGAGCAAGGAAGCGGTCGCGCACTACGACGACATCATCAAGGAAATGAAGCTCGCCATGCAGGAGTGCGGGAGGCGCCTGGGCGTCTACATCCGCCGCGGCCAGCGCGAGCGCGACGAGGCCAAGAAGCGCTCTTACATAGAGAAGTACATCCCGCACATCGGCATCGCGCTGCAAGAGATTCTGGGAATTTCGGACGGCGAGAAGAAGAAAGTGGTCGACACGCTCGAAGACACGCTGGAGCGAAGCCGGAAGATCTAGTTCCGCGCGGGAGGAAACCCATGGAAGACCTGATCGCTCGCTTCTACGACGGTGTCATGGAGCGACTGCACGGCCCGATGAAGTTTCGCTTCGTCATGCAGCCGTTGGTCGCTGCCTACTTCGGCTTCAAAGCCGGGCGTGCCGACGGGCGCGCAGGACGCCCCGCGTTCTTCTGGACCCTACTCACCAATAAGGAGAGCCGCGGATCAATGGTGAAAGAGGGCTG
>JAKEHA010000263.1 GCA_022615275.1 Candidatus Latescibacterota bacterium | reverse complement strand
GTACCGGTTCTTGATGTCCCGGTACTGCGCCATGAGCGGAGTGGCGTCACTCATCGGTGGCTCGCGTGACCGGCATGACGGTGAAGCGCTCGTCGAGCTCCCGGGTCATCGACTCGCCCGCCGACTGCGCTTCTTCACGCGTCGCGTACTGGCCGTAGCGAACGCGGAACACCTCGCGGTAATTGATCAGCTCGCTGTCGATGCGGACACCCGGGTAGGTCTTCTTGATCTTGGCCGCGAGCTTGATGGCGTTGCCGCGATCCGCGAACGAGCCGAACTGTACGGTGAACCCGGTTCCTCCCAGCTTCGGCGCGCCGGTCTCGACGCCGCTCGCGGCGGCGTCACCAGACGCGGGCACGATTGCTTGCGGCGGCGGAGAGAGCTTCGCGGATGCGCGTAGTGCTTCCGGCGAGTACGGGAAGGCATCGGCCAGCGCCTCCAGCTCGCGCTTGGCACTCTCGGAGTCGCCGGCCGCATCGAGGCATTCCGCGTACCGGAGCCACGCGGTCGGATGGACGCGGGCGCGCGCCAACGCCGCGTATCGCTCGCACGCGGACGCCGAATTGCCCAGGCCCTCCTCGGCTTCCGCCAGCGAGATGGCGGCCCACGTCTTGTGGCGTCCGCGCTTGACGCTCGCAAGCGACGAGGCCGCCTCGTCGAAGCGGCGCAGCATGTTGGCGGCCATCCCGTCGAACACGCACGCTTCGTCCGACCAGTCGCACAAATCGCCGCCCGAAAGGACCGTGCGCGCGCTCTCGTAGCGCCCCATGGCGAACTGGATCTTGGCCAGCTCCAAGGCGGCGGGGCGTCCCCATTCGCTCTCGCCGTGCTCGTCGACGATGCTGCGGTACAGCGCCTCCGCGATGGTCCCGGAGCGCACCACGCGGGCGCGGCGAAACAGGGCTTCGGCGCGCTCTTCGCCCTCGGCGACTTCGGCCGCGCGCGCGTAGCCCGAGTCGGCGGCGACGAAGCGCCCGGCTTCCGCGTCGCGTCGCGCGCGGCGCATGAGGTCGTCCGCGTCCTCGCGCGCGTGAGTGGCCGGCGCGATCAGCAGCGCAACGGTGACGACGATGCTAGCGAGGCGTGCGTGCGAAGGTGTCAAAGCGGTTGCACCTCGGGCAGTGCCAGCGCATCTCGCTGGCCTCGTAGCCGCACGAGCCGCACCGGTAGCGCTCGTCGCGCGCCAGCATGCGGTCGCTGCGATCGAGGAAGCTCTCGAGCTCGTCGGTGTCGCCGCGCGCCGCGTAGAGGGACGACAGCAGCACGGTCCCGGCGACGGTGGCGGGGTTGGTTCCGCGGTACTCTTCCAACAAATGCATGGCGTCGTCCATGCGACCCTGCTTGCGATAGAACGACGCCAGCCCCAGCGCCGCGTTCTCGTCGTTGGGCCGCGTCTCCAGCACGTCGCGGTACACCGACTCGATCTCGTTGAAGGTGCCGCGCTGGTAGAGCGCGCGCTCGAGGCTGCGCAGTGCTACCGGCGCCAGGTCGGCCGAGAGTTGGGCGGCTTGCCGCCACAAGCGAATCGCGTCGTCCGCGTCGTCGGCTTGTTCTTCCAGGCGCGCCATCGCGACCAGCGCGGGGGCGCACTCGGGGTCGTGGCGAAGCGCCCGCGCGAGCGTCTTCTTCGCGTCGCGCGCACGGCCCTTGTCGGATTCCTTCTCCGCCACCGTGACCAGGTAGAGCGCGATCTCGCGGTCGGTGGTGCCGCCCGCTTTCTTGAGCTCTTTCATGTGTTCGTACGCTTCCTCGGTGCGGCCCAGCGCGTGGCACGCGCGGGCCGCGATCGCGGACAATTCGGCGTCGCGCAATCCCGTGCGCCGCGTGGCGACTTCGACCGTCTCCAGCGCGCGCTCGGGGTGCCCCAGAGCCGCGTAGTCTTCGGCCACGTTGGCGTACACCGCGACCTTCTCTTCGCGCGTCAGGTCCGCTTTCACGGTGAGGCTCTTGTGCACTTGCAGGGCCTTGGACGCGTCCCCGTTCTCGCGCAGCATGCGGCCGATGCGAACGAACGCGTCCGCCGGCGCGCCGCCGGCCATGATGGCCTGCTGTAGGCGCGCAAACGCCTCCGGCTTCTTCCCGTCGACGAGGAGCTTCAACCCTTCGATGTAGGGATCGGTGGCGCGCTCCACGCGGCGCGACTGTTGGTCGCGGCGCACGATCCAGCGCGCGCCCACCACCAGGAGGGCGACGACCACACCGGCCAGGAATGGAATTACGGGAGCGTCACCCATGGTGTCCGCCGAGATCGGTTAGAGTTGCGAGCTGCTCTTCAGTCCTTCCGTGTCTTCCAGAGGGAGGCTTCGCAGTGCCGCGATCTCGCGGTCCATGCGCGTGAGCTCGCGGCGCGTTTGCGCGAGCTGCCGCCGCAGCGCGATCTCGTTGATGACCGAGATCAAGAACGAGAACACCATCCCGGACACGAACACGAGCAGCATCAGAAAGTTCAAATTGAGCCCGGGGTAGACCTTGGTGAAGAAGGTGAAGTCCACGGTCTGATCCGCGTTCTCCATGCCCAGCCAGAGGAAGGCGATGACGCCCACCAGTATCAAGAATGACCGGATGAACCACACGGCCGAAGCCTCCTTCCCGGGACCACGCCCCCGCAAGCACTGAAAGGGACGACCCATCATGGCCGGTGGCGCGGGGGGCGTCAAGGGCGGCTTTCCCACGCCCACAACGAAGAGGGCCGGTCGCGGTAACCGGCCCTCGTGCAGGCGTTCGAATCGCGTCCGCGATCAGTCGTCGGTGGACGACTCGACCACGTCGCCGGCCGCGAGGTCGGCGTCGTCGATGTCGTCACCTTCACCCGACGGTGTGGCCGGAATGACGAAGTCGCGCTTGGGATGCGCCGCCACGAACTCGCGCGCCGCGTCTTCGCCGCGCGCCTTCAGGTAGGCGCTGATGGAGAGAACGATGCGTTTGTTCCTGGGATCCACCTTGATGACTTTGAGAGGCACTTCCTCGTTGGGCTGGAAGTACTGCCCCGGGTGGACGATGTCGTCGAAGCCCATCTGCCCGACCGGCACGAACCCTTCGACGTCGTGGCGAAGCTCGACCACGGCACCCCGGTCCAGGATGCGCGTGATCTTGCCCGTCACTTCGGTATCGGGGCCGAACTCGACCGCGAGGCGCTCCCACGGATTGTCCGTGAGCTGCTTCATGCCCAGGCTGATGCGCTTCTTGTCCTGGCTGATCTCCAGCACGATGACGTCGACCAAGTCGCCCTTCTTGACGACTTCGCTCGGGTGACGCACGCGCTTGGCCCAGCTCATGTCGGAGATGTGCAAGAGACCGTCGATGCCCTCTTCGATCTCGACGAAGGCGCCGAAGTTGGTCAGGTTGCGCACGATGCCCTTGAGACGGGTGCCGGGCGGATAGCGGCGCTCGATCGTGGTCCACGGATCGGGCTCGGTCTGCTTCAAGCCCAAGGAGATCTTCTGCGCGTCCTTGTCGACCTTGAGCACGACCGCTTCGATCTCCTGGCCCACCGAGAGGATCTTCGACGGGTGCTTGACGTGCTTGGTCCACGACATCTCGGAGATGTGGATCAATCCCTCCACGCCCTTCTCCAGTTCGATGAAGGCGCCGTAGTCGGTGATGCTGACCACACGCCCCTTGACGCGGGTCGTGACCGGGAAGCGCTCGTTGACACCCTCCCACGGGTGCGGCGAGAGCTGCTTCAACCCGAGCGAGATCTTTTCTTTCTCGCGATCGAAGTCGAGTACTTTGACCTTGATCTTCTGGCCGATCTGCACGACGTCCGACGGGTGGCCCACGCGGCCCCACGTCATGTCGGTCAAGTGCAAGAGGCCGTCCACACCGCCCAAATCGACGAAGGCGCCGAAGTCGGTGACGTTCTTGACCACGCCCTCGCGGATCTGGCCCGCTTCGAGCTCGCTCATGAGGCCGCGCTTCAATTCTTCGCGCTTCTCTTCGAGCACGACGCGGCGCGACACCACGATGTTTCGACGGCGCTTGTTGATCTTGATGATCTTGAAGTCGAGTGTCTGGCCGAGCAGGTCATCGAGATTGGGGACCTGCCGCAGTGCGATCTGGCTGCCGGGCAGGAAGGCGTCGACGCCCAGGAGATCGACGACCAAGCCGCCCTTGATGCGGCGCTTCACGCGACCCTGCACGATCTGGTTCATGTCGTGCGAGTCCTTGATCTGGCCCCAAACTTTGAAGAAGTCCGCTTTCTCCTTGGAGAGCACGACCAGGCCGTCCTGGTTCTCGAGCTTCTCCAAGTAGACGTCGAACTGCATGCCGACCGAGAGGTTGTCGATGTTGCGAAACTCTTGCGCCGGGATGGTGCCTTCGCTCTTGAAACCGACGTCGACGATGACTTCGTTCTCGCGGAGCTCGGTGACGGTGCCGCGCACGATCTGCCCTTCTTCGAAGGTGGTGATCGTCGCTTCCAGTCCGGGAACCAAGGAAGCTCCCGCCGGACGGCCGGTTGCTTCAACGGCAGCTTGCTCGGCATCGAGGTGTTCGAACAGCGCGTACGCCGGCGAACGCCCCCCCGCACCTCCCTTCTTATGGGATAGTTGGGTCTCCGACCCAGAGGTTCCGCGAACTTCGTCGAGCATCAAACCGTGTCTCCTCCTGTGAACTGAACGGACGACATCCCCGCCATGGGGATGGCCGTGGAAACCGGCATCATACCGACTTCCAAAGGGGCTTGCAACCGGAAACTAGGGAAGGACTTCGGGGCGTGGGAAGGCCTGGGACGCCGCTCCGGTTCGGGCTAGAACTATGGGTAGGTCCAGACCTTGGCAACTTTGCTGATAGGAACGCTCTTGGCGCCTTCGCGTATTTCCCTGACTCTCCATGCCTCCAAGGAACGCTGGGGATCGGGAGTCAGGGTCGACGCCGCAACGATGAAGGGCCAGTTCGTCCAAAGGGCCGGTTCCTCTTCCATGAGCTTGGACAATACCTCCAGCCCCTTTTGCACCTGCCCCGCCTCGCGATGCGAACGCGCGAGGAATAGGGCGACCTCCTCTCGACGAAACGCAGGGCAGTCAGTCATCAGTTCGGTGAGAACCGTCGCCGCTTCCCACGCCGGTGACTTCCCTTCAAGCGATTGCGCGTAAAGCAGGCGCCCAAGGGCGAAACGAGAATGAGGGGTCAGCTCGTGATTCGGATATTCTTGAATCATGCGTTCCAACTGATCCATGTCTCCGCGCCTAAGACCGATTCCGTTCTCGCCGGCGGGGTCGCAATGCCACAGCAAATCTAGGATACGCGCCTCGATCTGGTCGGGAGCTCGCAAGGAAATCGCTAGTTCGTTGGATTTCCACGTCCGCGGGGCCCCGTCGACACCGAAGATCGCCCTGTGCCAACACGCTCGAAGGAACACAAGGGAAAAACGCGATAAGCAATAGCCAGCGGGGTCGCCGAAGCATGTGACGAATATAGCACCCAGAGTAACGCACTGTGAGTTCCATTCGACGCGGCTCGGGCTGCAACCTCGTCACGTTAAGATGTCAGTTGACGAATTGCGAATCCCGACTATGTTGAATGCAACGACGTCCTCCCGCGTCCGCTCACATTTTCTGCGAGGAGGTTTCGTCATGTCCCTTTGTTCGCTTACGGATTGCTGGATTCCAACCAGGTCAACATCAGCACGATCGCGCAGGTGTCGCGAATCCTCTCTCCCGAGAACAAGGACGAGGTACTGGCGCGCATCCGTGGCAAGGTGACCTACCGTCGCCGCTCCTTCAAGGCCTGGATCGCCGCCATGACCGTGTCGCTGTGACGGCGGTAGATGGCGCGGTCGTCCTGGGAGCGATACTCGTCCAGCAGTCCGACCGGGATACGGATCGGCTTGCCGTGGATCACGCGCACGCGCGACTTGCGGATCAAGCAATCCCGCAACCGGTCGGTGCCTTCGACGTAGCACGGCACCACCGGGACCCCCGAGCGGATCGCCAGGTAGCCGACTCCGCTGCGGGCACTCCCCAGTTCCCCGCCCGCGATGCGCCCGCCTTCGGGAAAGATGAGCAGCGAGCGGCCCCGCTCGAGGATGGCGAGCGAGGTTGCCATCGCCTCCCGGTCGAAGACGCCCCGCTTGATCGGAAACGAGTTGTAGAAACGAATGATCGGCCCCAGCCACCAAATCTTGAACAACG
>JAKEHA010000262.1 GCA_022615275.1 Candidatus Latescibacterota bacterium | reverse complement strand
GGCGTACTGGTCGTCGACGACAACTCGCCCGACGGGACCGGACGCATCGCGGACCAGGTCGCGGCCGGCGAACCCCGCGTGCACGTGCTGCACCGTGAGGGCAAGTTCGGGCTGGGAACCGCGTACATCGCCGGGTTCAAGTGGGCGCTCGCCAACACCGACGTGCGCTTCGTGTTCGAGATGGATGCGGATTTTTCTCACGACCCGGCCGCCATCCCGCGCTTTCTCGAACGCATTCGCGACGCCGACCTGGTCATCGGGTCGCGCTACGTGCAGGGAGTGACGGTGGTCAACTGGCCCCTCTCGCGCCTGATCTTGAGCGTGTCGGCGAACATCTACACGCGCATCGTGACCGGCATGCCGCTCCACGACGCTACCGGCGGCTTCAAGTGTTTCCGGCGCGAAGTGCTCATGGCGCTGCCGCTCGACGAGATCAAGAGCGACGGCTATTCGTTTCAGATCGAGATGAACTTTCACGCCTGGAAGCGGAAGTTTCGCATCGTAGAGATTCCGATCGTGTTCACCGACCGCCTGGTGGGTGCGTCCAAGATGTCGCGCCGCATCATCTGGGAGGCGGCCTTCATGGTTTGGAAGCTCCGCTTCGCCTCGTTCCGACGAAGGATTCCATAGCAACGTGCGCGTCTCCGTCATCATCGTCACCTACAACAGCTCGGGCGTGGTACGCGCGTGCCTGGCGTCGCTTTCCGCCGACGTCCAGTCGGGGCTGGCCGAGGTCGTCGTGGTCGACAACGCCAGCGCGGACGGCACCCCGGATCTCGTGCGGCGCGAGTTTCCGTGGGCGACCATGATCGCGGGGCGCGAGAACCTCGGCTACTCGAAGGGCGTCAACGTCGGCATCCGCGAAGCGCGCGCACGCTACCTGTTCATCTTGAATCCCGATACCGTGGTCAAGCGCGGCACCGTGACGCGGCTGGTCGAGTTCATGGACCACAACCCGGGTGTCGGCATCGCGGGACCCAAGCTGGTGTTCCAGGACGGATCGGTCCAGCTCTCGTGCCGGCGCTTTTACACGTTCACCGTGCTGCTCTTGCGACGCACGCCGCTGGGCAAGCTCGTCAAGAACCCCAAGGCGCTGCGCGACCACCTGATGCTCGACTTCGACCACGCCTCCACGCGCGAAGTCGACTGGTTGCTGGGCGCGGCCATGTTCGTGCGGCGCGAGGCGGTCGACAGCGTGGGCATGATGGACGAGCGCTTCTTTCTCTACTTCGAGGACGTCGACTGGTGCTACCGGATGAAACAGCGGGGATTGAGCGTGTTCTACGTGGCCGACGCCGTCGTCGAGCACGGGTACAAGCGCGAGAGTGCGCAGACCGTGCTCAATCGCTCGTTCGTCGCGCACCTGGCGAGCCTGGTTCGCTATTACGAGAAGTGGGGTACGGTGGCGTACCTGGTGAAGCGCTATCGTGAAGTCGGCAAGGTGCTCCTGTTCCTGTTGCTCGACGTAGCCGCCTTCAACGCCGCGTTCTTTTCCGCGTACTACCTGCGCGTCTTGCTGGCGGATATCTTCGTCAACCCGATCTTCGGGGTGAGCGCGTACCGGCGCTTCATTGTGTTCGAGAATCTGCTCTTCGTTTTCACCTTCGCGGCCGCGGGCCTGTACCGCATCCGGCGCGAGACCAAGCCCGTCGACGAGCTCTTCGACATCGGTCGCGCCATCGTGCTGGCCTCGGTGCTGCTCATGACGAGCACGTACCTGAGCCAGATTCGCACCTACTCGCGCATGGTGGTGGTTTTCCTGGTGCCGTTCGCGATCCTGTACGCGTGGCTCTTGCGCTCCGGGGTACGCCGGCTGCACGGGCGTCTGCTGGCGCAGAAGGTGGACTTGAAGCGCGCGTGCGTGGTGGGGCCGAAAGCGCGCGCCCGCGAGGTGGAGCTGAAGCTCACCCAGGACGACGCCATGGGCGTCGACGTCGTGGGCGTCGTCGACACGGCCGGACAGAGCGACGAGATCCTGACCGGGACGTTGGGACCGCTGGAGAACCTGGAACGCATCGTGGACCGCTACCGCATCCAGCAGATCGTCGTCTTGCCGGGGTCGCTCTCCGATGAGCAGCTCGCGAACACGCTGGCGCTCGCGCGCCGGAAGGTGGTCGACGTGGTGGTGCTCACCGACTACGCGGGCTTGGTATTCCAGAACGCGCGCGTGACCGACCTCATGGGTCGCCCCGTGATTCTGTATCCGCGCGACGCGCGCTACCTCGCGGCCCGCTTCGCCAAGCGGGCCCTCGACGTGGTCGTGGGATTGGCCTTCGCGGTGGTTTCGGCGCCGTTCTATGTGCTATACTCGCTGTACGCGTTTTCGAAGGCGCGCAAGCCCTTCGTCGTCGGTGAGCGGCTCGGCGCCCGCGGAGAGTCCATCGCGGTGCCCGTGGCCGGAAACGGCCAAGCGGACGGCCCGTCCGACTTCGTCAACCTTCCCCTGTTCTGGCTGGTCGTCATCGGAAAGATGAGTATCGTGGGACCGTACCCGTTGCCCGTCGCGGACGCGCGTCACGTCGATGGGGTCGCGCGCTTCCGCTACGACATGCGCCCGGGGATCACCGGCCCGTGGCGAAGCGGATCGGGTGCGCTGGCCCGCGACGTTCTCCTCGTGCTGGACGCCGCCTACGTCCAGAATTGGTCGCTGCTCGACGACGCCAAGACCCTGGTGGCGACGTTCGGTCGCATGTTGCTCGGCAAGAGGCGCGTGCTGGAGATCGCGAACGGCGGTCCGCGCGCAACGTCCAACGAATGGGGGGATACCCATGCGCACTAACACCTCACGCCGCCCCCGATGCTGTTCGCGAAGCGCGCGCACCCTGGCCGCGCTCGCGCTCGTCTCGACCGGTCTCTTTGCGCCCGCGTGGGCGCAACTCGAGTGGACCAACCACATCGACGCCAGCATGGTGAACGACATCGTGCACAAGGACGGCGTGCTGTACATGGCGACGTTCGGTGGTCTCCTCGTTTACGACGTCTCGCGCGGCCAGTTCGAGCAGTTCGACAACGTGGATGGCCTCCCGTCGAACGCGCTGAACTGCCTGGTGTTCGACGCGGAGGACTACCTCTACATCGGGACCGCGGACTTCGGTATCGCCAAGGTGCGCTTCTCGAGCGGCCGGCCGGTCCTGGTGCGCGCGCTCAACGAGCAGATCGACGGGCTCTCGAGCAACACCGTCAACTCGATCGCGCCCTGGGGGACCGACCTCGTGTACGGCGCCAATCCCGGCGCGGGAACCATTCGCAACGATTTCGCGTCCGCGCGCTACTTCGAGCGCGACGGGCTTCCCGACGACGACGTGGGCGACGTGCTGCCCGACGGCGACTTCGTGTGGATCGCGACCAACGCGGGCGTGGCGGTGCTCGACCGCAATGGATTCCTGCGCCGCCCCACAGGGGCGCCGGCGATCGCCAACGTGCTCGGCACCGACGGCGCCACCATCTGGGTCGGCACCAACGACGGCGTGTGGCAGATGGACCCGAGCGATTCGTCGTGGACGGACGTGGGCCCGGACGCGCGCGAGATGTACGGGCTGTTCTGGGACGGCACCACCATGTGGGGCGGGAGCACGCGCAATTTCTTCCGCTACACCGGCGGGCAGAACTGGGATCTGTTCTCGACCACCCCCATCGCGTCCGGCTACGGGTTCGGTTCGGGCGGCGCGATCAATCAGATCCGCGGACTGGCCGTCGCGAGCGACGGCAACGTCTACCTCGGCAGTATCCATCCCAGCGAGCTGCGCGGCGTCAACGTGATTCGCTTCGACGGGACCAACCAGGTCAATTTGATGCCGAACGCGCCGGGAGGAAACGACGTCAAGCGCCTGTCGGTCGACGTCGACGGGTCGGTGTGGGCCATGTTCTCACCCTTCTACGCGGGCAAGCTGATGCCGACGGGGGCGTGGGTCAACTACAACACGGCCATCGCGGGAATCGAGGTCCCGAGCAGCCAGTACACCAACCTCGCGCTGCTGGCCGATTCGCAGGGGTACAAGTGGTTCTGCTCTTTGCCGAGCCCGACTCTCGACCGGCTGGAAGACCACACCGACGCCAACTACGGCGACGATGTGTGGGCGCGCTACGCGCTCGGCTCGGGCGGCGGCGACGGGTTGGGATCGCTTTCGTTGCAGCGCGGTTACGAAGACCCGGCCGGCAATCGGTGGTTCTTGAGCGACGGGGACGGGATCCAGATTCTGTCGCGGGACGGGAGCGCGTGGTTCGAGATGACGCCCACCGTCGAGTCGCGCATGCTTTCCGGAGACGTCGTCGACGTCGCCTTCGGTATCTCGTCGGTGTACGTCGCGCACCGCGAGCTGGGTATCCAACGATGGGGGTTGAACGGCGGGTTCGACTTTGCCTCGATCAGCGACACTGCCCTCGACACGTGGGGAACTCCCTTGCCCGGCGCGCTCTTCAGCGACGACGTGTTCGGGATCGAGCTGCGCTCCGACGGCAAACTCTGGATCGCAACCGCCGGGGGGCTGTTTCGATACCCGCCGCGCGACCCCCTCGATCAGATCGACGAGTTTCCGGTCTACCGAGGCATCAGCGCGGGCATCTTGACCGAGAAGTGCCAGGACATCCTGCTCGACCACAACGAGGACCTGTGGGTGGCGAGCAACCTCGGGTTGAACAAGATCGGCCGCGACGACGACGGCGACGTCGAGACCTATACTTCCGCGGCCACCTACGTCACCGCGTTGGCCGGGCTGCGGTATCCGCTGAGCATCATCTCGCCGCTGTCGAACGCGGACTGCTGGTCGCTCGCGATGCACCCGACCGAGGACATCCTCTATATTGGAACCATCGCGGGCGTCACGGCACTCGACTACACGCCGCCGCCGGCGGCCGAGACCGACCTCTCGCGCGTGTACTTGTATCCGAATCCGGTGTACCGCAGCCGCGGGCACAACGAAGTCATGATCCAGAACATCACCGGGCCGGTGTCGATCGAGGTCTATAACCTCGAAGGCGTGCTGGTCCATTCCCAGACGGTCGACGCCAACGGACAGGTGGCGTGGGACCTCACCACCGAGACCGGATTCATCGTCGGCAGCGGCAACTATCTGGTGCGCGTGGTGGGTTCCGGCGGCGCGGTCACGAAGACGATCGCGGTGCTGCGCTAGTACGTCGATGGTGAAACGCCTCCTCATCGTCGGTGCCGGCGAGGCGGGCCGCATGCTGGCCCGGGAAGTGGGCACACGCGCGCGCGACCACTACCTCGCGGTCGGATTCCTGGACGACAACCCCGCGCTCGTGTCCCGCGACGTCGACGGGCTGCCGGTGCTCGGCGCCACCGACGCACTGGCGCAGGCGGTGCGTGCGCAAGGCGTCGACGAAGTGTTGATCGCGGTGCCGTCGGCGGGCCGCGACTTCGTGCGGCGCATGGTGGCGCTGTGCCGCGACGCGGGTGTGGCCTACCGCATCGCGCCCGGGCTGCTCGAGATCATCAAGGGCCCCGTCCATTTGGAGCAGATTCGCGACGTCCGTCCCGAGGATTTGCTGGGGCGCGAGACGGTCGAGTTCGACGAAGGCGAGATCGCGCGCTTCCTCGACCGGCGCACGGTCCTGGTCACCGGCGCGGGCGGCTCCATCGGCGGCGAGATCTGCCGCCAGGTGGGGCGCTTCGACGTCGAGCGGATGGTGCTCTTGGGCCGCGGCGAGAATCAGGTTTACGAGATCGAGCGCGAGCTGCGCACCCTCTATCCGAAGCGCGACGTCGTCCCCGTCATCATCGACGTGCGCGACCGGGACGCGCTCACGCGTACCTTCGCTCTCTACGAACCCGAGATCGTCTATCACGCCGCCGCCCACAAACACGTCCATTATATGGAGGCGTTTCCGGCCGAGGCCGTGAAGAACAACATCATCGGCACCCGCAACGTGATCGACGCGGCGGATGCCGCCGGGGTCGCGCGCGTCGTCATGCTGTCGACCGACAAGGCGGCGCGCCCGGGCGGCGTCATGGGTGCGAGCAAGCGCGTCGCCGAGTACCTGATGGCGGCGCGCAACAACCCGAGCGGCGCACCCAAGCTCATCTCCGTGCGTTTTGGCAACGTCCTCGCCAGCCGCGGGAGCGTGGTCCCGCTGTTCGTGTCCCAGATTCGCGCGGGCGGACCGGTGACGGTGAGTCACGAGGACGCCACGCGCTACTTCATGTCGCTCAAGGAAGCGTGCATGCTGGTGATCCAGGCCTCTTTAATGGGCGAAGGGGGCGAGATCTTCATCCTGCGCATGGGCGAGCCGATTCGCATCGCGGAGTTGGCGCGCGACCTGATCGCGCTCTCGGGCCACAAGGTCGGCGACATTCGCATCGAGTTCACGGGTCTGCGCCTGGGCGAGAAGCTGCACGAGGCGTTGATCGCGGAAGGCGAGGAGACCATCCCGTCCCGCCACGAGCACATCCTGCGCACGGCCTCGCGGGTGCCGCCGCGCGCCGATCTCGACGCGGCCTTGGATAAACTGGCCGCGCTGGCCGCGGCCGGCGAGGACGACGCAATTCGTACCGAGCTCGCGCGCATGATCGCGGACGCGAGTATTACCGCCGCGTCGCGCGCCGATGCGGCGAAGGGGAAGCCGGTGAAGCGCTCGTGAGCGTTTCGCGTTCCTCGCTGCCCGCGATCGCGGGCGGAACTCCCGTGCGCGCGAAGCCGCTTCCGTTCTTCCGCGCCGCCGTCGACGAAAGCGACGTCGCGGCGGTGGCCGAGACCCTGCGCTCGGGTTGGCTCACGTCGGGCCCTAAGGCGGTGGAGTTGGAGAAGCGCCTGGGAGACTACCTGGGCACCTCGCACACCATCGCGGTCAGCTCGTGCAGCGAGGCGATGTTCCTGTGCATGAAGGCGCTCGGGGTCGGCCCCGGCGACGAGGTGATCACCTCGCCTATCACTTTCGCGTCCACCGTGCACGCGATCCTGCACAACGGCGCCACCCCTGTGCTGGCCGACATCGAGAGCGACACCTTCGGCGTCGATCCGGCGGCCGTGCGCGCGTGCGTGTCCCCTCGCACCAAGGCCATCATGCCGGTCCACTTCGGCGGGCAGGCGTGCCGCATCGAGGAGATTCTCGCCCTCGCCGATCCCGCCGGCATTCCCGTGGTCGAGGACGCGGCGCACTCGTTCGGCGCGCGCGTGCACGGCCGGCTCCTGGGGGGCTTCGGGCGCGCCACCGCGTTCAGCTTCTACGCCACCAAGAATCTCACCACCGCCGAAGGCGGTGCCATCACCACCGGGGACGAGGTACTCGCGCAGCGCCTGCGCCTGCTCGGCTACCACGGCATGTCGCGCGACAGTTGGAGCCGCTACTCGGACAAGGGCTCGTGGTACTACCAAGTACAGATTCCCGGCTACAAGTGCAACCTGAGCGACCTGCACGCCGCCCTGGGACTGACGCAGCTCTCGAAGATCGACCACTTGCTCGAACGCCGCCGCGCGGTGGCGGACGCGCTCGCGCGCGCGCTGGAAGGGTGCGCCGCAGTCGAGCTGCCGCGCGAGTACCCGGGCAACCGGCACACGTGGCACCTGTACGTGATTCGCGTGCGTCCCGAGGCACTTCGCATCGGCCGCGACGAGTTCATCCAAGCATTGCGCGCGGAGAACGTGGGCACTTCGGTGCACTTCATCCCCATCCATCGCCATCCCTTCTTCGCGCCCTACCTGCGGCCGGGGCGGACGTTCCCGGTCGCCGACGATTACTACGCGCGCTGCATCTCCCTTCCCATTTTCCCCGACATGACCGACGACGACGTGCGCGACGTGGGCGACGCGGTGACGCGCATCGCCGAGCATTTTCGCGCGGGCTAGCCGATGAGGGTCGTGGTCGCCGACACGTTCCCGCCCGAGCTGGACGCGGTCGCCGACGCGTCCGCAGGCGCCACGTTCTATCATACATCGGGGTGGATGTCATCGTTGGCCGGCGCCTATCCCCGCTTGCGCCTGCGCTGCTTGCTGGCGGAAGAAGACGGCCGCGCGATCGCATACTTGCCGTACTTCGCGACCCGGCGGGGCCCGTTCGAGTCGTTGTGGTCGTTGCCGTTCGCGACCTACGGCGGCCCGGCGGGGGACGAGCGCGCGACCGGCGAGTTGCTCGCGGCCTATCGCCGCCAGCTCGAGCGGCGCAGCGTACTGGAAGTCAACTGGGTCGACTATCACAACGCATTCGACCCCGCGGGCGGCGAAGTGGAGCCAGCGCTGACGCACGTGGTGGACATCTCGCAAGGCTTCGACGTCGTGTGGCGCGAGCGCTTCGACACCTCGCGCCGCCGTCGCGCGCGACGTGCGGAGGAAGCGGGCGTGGTGGTGCGCCGCGCGACCGCGGCGGCGGACGTGCGCGCCTTCTTCGACGTGTATCGCTCGCGCCTCGAGCGCTGGGACGCGTCGTCCGCCCACCCGGAGGCGTTGTTTCAGTCACTCCTCGCGCGCGGCGGCAAGCGCGTGGGGCTGTACCTGGCCGTGCACGACGGGGAAGTCGTGGGCGGTCAGTTCAACTTCTACCATCGGGATACGGTGACGTCGTGGTACGGGATGGCGTCGACGCGCGGCAACGAGCTGCACGCGGGCGTGCTCCTGTACGCGACGTTCATGCGCGAAGCGTGCGAGGCGGGTTTTGCCGCGTGCAATCTGGGGGCGAGCCTGGGTAAGGAATCGCTGATCGCGTTCAAGCGCGCGCTGGGCGGCGATCCGCACGCGTACCGCGCGGTGACCCACCGGCGCCGCGTGGGACGCCTGCTCGCCGCCGCACGCGCGTGGCGGCGGTCGCGATGAGCCCGCGTCGCTCGCGCTTCTTCGGCAACACGGCTGCGCTGGTCGCGTCGACCGCGCTCGGCACCGCGCTGGCACTCGCGCAGATGAAGATCCTGGCGGTGGTGCTGCCGCTTGCGACCTTCGGTCTGTTCGCGTCGTTGCGCGGGCTCTCGCTCCTGGTCGCGATGCTGGCCGCGAACGGATTCCCCCAGCTCCTGACCCGGTACCTGCCCGAACACGCGGCGCGCGGTGAACGCGCGGCTGCGTCGCGCGCGGCGGCGGGGGCACTGACACTCACCGCGCTCTCGTGCGCCGTTCTGCTGGCGGCCGTGGTCGCCGCCGGCTCGGTCTTCTTCGCCAAGGTGCCCGTCGACGCGCTGGACGCGCGTCTCATTTTCTGGTTCGCGGTGACCACGTTCGCCGTCGCGATCAAGCTCGTCGTCTACGGCGGGTTCAACGGACTGCGGCGTTTCGGGTCGCAGACCGTCTTCGAGACCGGCACGCTGCTGGCACAGGTGGTGTGGATGGCGCTCGAAGCCGATCGCCTCACCCTGTCGCGGCTCTTCGAGATCGTGGGCGTGACCTCGCTGGTAGCCGCCCTCGCGGCCACCCCGTGGCTCGCCGGGCGGTTGCGTCGCGACGTCGCGCCGGCCTCGGGCGCGCCCGAGTCATCGGCCTCGTATCGCGGATACTGGCTGGGCGCGGCGGGCTTGAGTGTCGTGGCGCTCGCCTTCACCGACGCCGACCGCTGGGTGCTCTCGAACGTGC
>JAKEHA010000006.1 GCA_022615275.1 Candidatus Latescibacterota bacterium | reverse complement strand
GCACGCCGCGCTCCTTGAGGTCGGCGTAGGCGCCGTTGATGTCGTCGACTTTGAAGTAGAGGATGGACGAGAAGCGCTGTGACTCGTTCTCGGGGAGACCCAGCATCAGGCGCACGTCGCCGGCCTGGAAGAACGCCATGCCGGGCGCTTCGAACAGGAAGGGAACACCCAGGGTGTCGCGGTAGAAGGCGATCGCGCGCGGGACGTCGCGCACCGTAACCGCGATCTGGCCGATCGTCGAAAGAGCCGGTTTCGTACGATTCGTGTTCATTTGGCAATCCCTCCTGTGACGCCGCGCTCACGCGCGTCGCCCGATATCATAGCAGGTCCGCGAACGATCGTGTAGACTTGCGCGCAACGCCATGCCTCCGACACCCCCATCCATCCACGTCGGCAAGATCAAGACCGGCTTGAAGCTGTTCCTCGCGTTCAGCGTGGTCGGCTTCGTCATCGTGTTCAGCCGCTCGTCGCTGGGCGACACCGTCCGCAGCCTGACCAATCTCGATCCACGCTGGCTCGCCGCGGCGCTGGGGCTGGTGGTGTTCGACTGGTTCGTCTCCGCACTTCGCATCTACATCTTCGCCAATCGCATCTATTCGCCCATCACCTACGGGGCGTGCATGCGCTCGTGCTTCGCGAACGTGTTTCTCGGGGGTGCCACACCATCGCAGTCAGGAGGTGCGGCAGCGCAGATCTACGTGCTGTGGGCCGAAGGGATGGCGGTGCTGGACGCCACCGTGGCGTGCTTCCTGGGCGGATTCCTGGGTACGGTGATCGTGCTCTTGGGGTGCGCGGTGACGTTCTCGCTCTTCGCGCAACCCGACTTCCTGGGTTCCAACATGCGCGTCGTCTCGGGTGCATCACTCGGGCTATTCGCGCTGATCTTGCTGTTCGTCCTCTTCTCGCTCTGGTTCCCGCAGGCGTTCAAGAATATTGTGCACGGATTCCTTCGACGCCTGCCGTGGATGAACCGTAAGCTCGAGAGCAAGCACCGCGTCGAGCAACTGTTCGAAACCGTCGATCGCTACCACGAACTCATGACGCGCTTCATGGTGCGCGGCAAGATGCTGTTCGTGCTGGGCCTGGTGCTATCCGCGATTATCTACCTCAACAAGTTCATGATCGCCTTCGTGGTGCTGCGGGGGCTGGGCGGAACCGCCGATGTCATGACGGTGCTCTACATGCAGGTGGTACTGCTCTTGATCTTCTACTTCTCTCCGTCCCCGGGGGCGTCCGGTTTCGCGGAGGTGACGACCATCGCGGTGATGGGCTCGGTGATTCCGAAAGGATCCGAAGCGGCGTTCGTCATCCTGTGGCGCTTTTTCACGCTCGTGCTCAACATGATGATCGGCGCCGGCGTGCTGGTGGGATACCTCTCCGGTAAGCGCGGCCGGCGCCGTGTCAGTGACGATGCAAGAGCGGCGTAGACGCTACTGCTTCGTGGGCTCGCAGTAATCGCAGCCTTTGTCGAAGATCACCTTCCAGGTGCCGTCCTTCTCGCGCCGCCAGACCGAATTGAAGGTGCCGAAGCGCTTGCCGTCGGCGCTGTAGACGGGCCCATAGGAGAGCGCGAGCGTTCCCGACTCCAGCACCACCGCGGCCTCCGACGACCACGAGAAGGGCGCCTTCGCTCCTTCGAACAATCCCGCCCACCCGTCGACGACCGCCTGCTTGCCGCGGCTCACGTTATTACGCCCGAAAAACGCGGCGTCCTCTGCGATGAAGCGCGCGAAGGCGGCGTGGTCGCGGTCCGCGAGTGATTTCGCGAATGCGTTCTCGGCCGCGCGGACTTCTTCCTCGAGCTTGGTGCGCTGTTCTATAGTGAGCGCGCTCGACGGCAAAGCGAAAACGCCCGCCATCGCCACGAACACAAGAATTCCATACAGACTTTTCATGCCGGCATCACCTCGATGTCGTCATACGGGAGACGCGACGGGAAAGTTCTAGAAATGCGTCGTGCGCACCATGGCGGCTATCTGCGGGTCCGTCATCTTGTCGACGGTTTCGATCTTGAGCGGCACGCTACGGAGGTCCGGCATCTTCTCGACCTCATCCGCGAACTCGCGCTTGGCCTGCGCCGGTCCCATCACCAGGAGCTGATCCGGCTTCCCGATCGACTTGATGACGTCCTTGTAGAAGTTGACGACGTGGAGCCGGTAGTTTTCTTCGATGCGGCGCTCGTTGATGGTCGCCTGCGGGCCCCATTTGGTCGGATTGCCGCTGCGACCGGCCGCCCTGGGCTGACGATCGACGTCGCTCTCGATGGTGTTGATCGATTCCTGGCCGTTCTCGATCGTGACGACCACCGCGCGCCGATGATCGATCCAGATCCCGACTTTCTTCATGTCCTCTACTCCTGTTGAAGGGTTCGAAGGCGGCCTTGAACACGCGCCCCTCGGATGGGCTAGAATGTCAGTTTACCAAATGCACAGCGGCCCGTGACGCGCCAACTTCCCACGGGTCTCAGGTGTAGTAGGAGTGCGGCGGTACGCGTGGGCGCTCCGCCGATGGGTTATTAAAATGTTTACTGGTAATAGGTTACAGATCAGGAGCAAGGCCATGATCAAGCGCTGGATACCCCTCGTCGTCCTCGGGCTCGCCTTCGCGATCGGCATCAGTCACAACCCGTCGCCCGCGCCCGCGGAGGCCGATTCGCCGACCGCGGTGCTGACGTCGTGCAAGGGTCCCGTGACCATCGTGCGCGCGCAGAACGGCCCGGTGGCCGCGACCTTCGGCATGTCCCTCGCCGAGGGTGACGAAGTCAAGACCGGCGCCGACGCCGAAGCCGAGATCATGTTCGCCTCCGGCAATTGGGTGCAGGTGGGTGCCAACAGCAGCATGCGCATCAAGGGGCAACCAGGGTCCAAACCAAAAGAGCAGAACTTCGAAGTCGTGCAGAACTTCTTGAAGCTCAAGAGCACCGAAGGCACCAGCTCGATCAGCGGCCTGCGCTCAGGCGACAAGGCGAGCGCGTTGCGCGCGATCTCGCCGTGCCAGACCAAGGTGCGCGGCGCGCGCCCGACGTTCGCGTGGACCGCGGAGGACCCGAGCCTCGAGCTGCAGTTCATCGTCTACAACGAGACCGGCATTCACTGGCAAACGACCGTCTCCGGTGCGACGAGCGTAGCGTACCCCGCCGACGCCCCCGCGCTCGTCCCCGGGGTCTCGTACTCGTGGACGCTGGAGACGTCGGATCCGCTGGTGTCGCCGCCCTTGCGCACCGCAGCGTCGTTCTTCGAGATCATCGCACCCAAGGACGTCGCGGCGCTGGACACCGACCTCGCCGTCATCGAGCAGAACAAGCCCGGCGTCACCACGTACCACGTCATGCGCGCGAGCATCTTCTTCGACCGCGGCCTGTACGCGGACGCGATCATCGAGACCCAGGCCGCCATCGCGATCGACCCCGAGAACGACTCGCTGCACGCGATCCTCGGGAAACTCTACGCGGAGACGGGACGCACCGACGAAGCAATGCGCGAGATGGAAAAGAGCCGATAGGGCTCAGAGACCACTTCGAATCCTCCAACTCGGGTGAGCTCACCAACGCGTGAGCTCGCCCGACTCGTATTGCGCGACCCGCAACGCGTGAGTGATCCTGTATAATAGTGGGCATGAAATCTAGCGGCGCGGTGTTTGTAGTCGTGGGGATCTTGAGCGGATTATCCTTGTCCAGAGCCGACGCGCGCACGTGGCGCGTGACTCCAGACGGTACCGGCGATGCACCGAACATCGAAGCTGCGATGGACGGTTGCGCTGTCGGTGATTCGGTGCTGGTTGCCCCCGGGGAGTACCTAGTCGCGCAGGTTCTCCTCGCCGACCGAGTCGTGCTGATCGGCGAAGAGGGCCCGCTCCGAACGCGCCTGGTCCCCGATCCCGAGCCAACGTTCCTAAGCGGACTCGGCTGCTGGTCAGTTTCCGCGGACATCATAGGACTCTGGTTCGACGGGTTCCACTCTTCGGCCGGATGGGGCGCACTCAATGTGAGCGGCGTTGCTCGGGTTACTGGCTGTCTCTTCACCAATAATATGTTCGGTGTTACGGTGACTGGTGGTCACGTCGACGCCGAAGGAAACACCTTTGTGAACAACGATCTTGCTATCCGAGTCGACTGGGGAACCGGTGTGCTCAGGAGGAACGTTATATGGGACTTCACCCAGGGCTTGGGATCCATTGTTGGCTACTGCAACGACGTCCTGCGGCTGGAGGACATCTACGAGATGTATCGCCCCATCAATTTCTCGCTCGACCCGCAATTCTGTGGAGCAAACGATTACCATCTTTCAGCAAGTTCACCGTGCGCACCCGGGAATACTCCACTCAACGATGATTGCGGCCTGATCGGCGCTCTTCCTGTGAACTGCTCGACAACTGCAGTCGAGGAACGCACGTGGGGACAAATCAAGGCTCTCTATAGGAAGGCACGATAAGTCGCCTTCAGGTTCGCAAGGCGGTATGCAGGACCGGCCTTATCCAGTGATCCCCTTTCCTTGCCCCCCTTCGCCCTCCCCTGGTACTCTCACGTCATGGAGCGCAAGCACCTCGGCGGCTACGAGCTTCGCGACGTCCTCGGCGAAGGCGGTATGGGCACCGTCTATCGCGCCCACGACCCCACCCTCGACCGCCCCGCGGCGGTCAAGGTGATTCGCGCCAAGGCGTTGAGTGAAGAGGGGAAGGAGCGCTTCCTGCGCGAGGCGCGGGCGTCCTCGAAGATCAACCATCCCAATATCATCACGATCTACGCGGCCGGTGAAGAAGACGGCGCGCCGTACATGGCGATGGAGTTGATCGACGGGAAGACGCTGCGCGAGGTAATCGACCAGGGCAATATCGACTGGCGCGTGTCGACGCGCTGGATCGTGCAATTGCTGGACGCGCTCCAGAGACTCCACGCCGAAGGAATCGTCCACCGCGACTTGAAGCCGGAGAACGTGATGGTCACCAAGGACGGCGTCGTCAAGCTGATGGACTTCGGCCTGGCACACCTGTCCTCGCAAACCGCGCTCACGCAGGAAGGCACCACACTCGGAACGGTTCCCTACATGTCGCCCGAGCAGGTCCTGGGTCGCAAGCTCGACGCGCGCAGCGACCTCTTCTCGGTCGCGACGATTTATCATGAGATGCTGACGGGCCAACACCCGTTCCGCGGCGAGCACCCGATGGCGGTGATGTACTCGATCCGCAACGAGACGCCCAAGCCGCTCAAGCTGCAATCCAGCGATTGCCCGGTGGCATTGCAAACGGTCCTCGATCGCGCGTTCGAGAAGGAAGTCGACAAGCGCTACGCGGACGCGACCGCGTTTCGTAACGCCATCCTCGAAGTGGTCCCGGAGTTGAGCGGCGCGGTGCCGGCGGGGTCGCGCACGTCGCCGGTGAAGATGGCGCTCATTATCGGAGGCATCTCGGTAGTTGTCTTCAGTTTCGCGGTGAGTGCGTGGAACGTCGCCCAGAAAAAGACGCAGGCGGCCGCGCGCGACGCGGCGGTGAACCTCAACGAAAGCGGCATGGCGCACCGCAGCAAGGGTCAGCTCGAGGACGCGGAGATCGCGTTCCGCAAGGCGATCGAAAAGGACCCGACCTACCCGAACGCGTACAACAACCTCGGCAACATGGCGGAAGCCAGCGGTGATTTCGCGGCTGCCGACAAGCTCTACCGCGACGCGCTTCGCGTGGCCCCCATGCACTCCGCGGCGCTGATCAATATCGGCAATCGTTTCTACGTATCGGATCAGAAGGACAGCGCGGAAGTCTACTTCCGCCGCGCAGTGCAAGGCGACGACCCCGGCCCCGCGGCCAACCAACTGGGCGCGCTTTTGATCGAGCGCGGTCAGTACCCGGAGGCACTCGCGGTGATCGATAGCGCGCTTGCGAGCAGCTCATCCACGATGGCGAGGCCGTACTTACTGAAGAACAAGGGCAAGGCGGTCGCCGCACTGGGCGATTCGACCGCGGCGCGGGCCTTGTGGATCGAAGCCGCGACGCTCAATCCCAACGACGAAGAACTTCGCATCCTCGTCGGCACACCCTGATCACGGAGAAGAACGAAGCCCGGACGCGTAGAGCGCCGCCCGGGCTTCGTCCGCGACTTGCCCCCAAGCCGCTACTTGTCTTTGTCCTTCTTGCCCAGGTCGATGACCATTTGGAAGTTGACGCACACCCGCACCTTGAATTCCATCGGATCGGACTCCGACGGCGTGGGCGAGACGGTTTCGTTCTCGACCAGCAGAATCAAACGCGGGTCCTCGTCGTTCAGTAATGACTCGAGCGCGCGGTCGACGAGGTCGACGCCGTCGCTCAAGAGGTCGGCGTCGGTGGGGCGGCCGCGCAGCTCCTTGAGGGACTGATCCTCGAACACCACCAGCGGCGCGGGGCCGTCGGTCATGGGGCCGTCGGGATCGTCTTGGCGCGCGATGTCGATGTCGCCGGTGACGTTCCAGTCGTGCGGCTTGACGTAGGTGGTCTTGAAGGTCGCGCTGACCATGTGGATGCTTTTCACGTCCTTCTTGCCGCGGCTGTGCTGCTCGAGTTTGCGCTCCAGCACTTCCTTGAACTTGTCCGCGACGGCGAAGGTCGTGAACGTGCCCGCGGTCTGGACTTCCTCCAGATTGACGCACACGCTCTCGTTGATGACGACGTCGCCGTTCTTGAATATGCAACTCGTGAACGGCAGCGTCATGCCGAGTATCGCGATCATGATGACCCGAAAGAGAATCGTTCTCATGGTGTCGCGCTCCTGTTGTTGAAGGGATAAGTGACCGACAACCCGGTCGCCAGCGAGCTCTGGTCGGCCCAGTTGTACTCTCCGTAGACGGCCATGCCGCCCATCCGATATGCGATCCCCAATGTCAGTTGCAATTCGGCGTCGTACTCGAAGTCCAGTCGAAACGGATCGAGCCCGATCTCTTCCTCGAACACGTACTCCAGGCCCATGTCGAACCAGTTCACGGAAAGCCCCGCGTAGGGACACATCGCACCCAGCTCGACACTGGAGTGAAGGCCGGCGGTGAAAATGTCCGACTTCAAGACGTCCTGGCCGTTTTCGTCTTCGAGGCGGGCGTCCTGATACCCAACCGCGAAAGCGACGTCGACCGGATGGAGAAACGCGAAATACTGCGACACGTTGTGGCGAAGTCCGAGGCCCCATACCGTGCTCTCGCCGATGTCGGACAGGCCCGCGTCGTACAGAATGAACCGTCCCATCACCTCGGTGCCGCGCCACGAACCGATGCGCAGCTGCGGACACGCGAACCAAATGTGATCGACGTCGAAGCCGCCCGGAAACGCGAACTGCGTCCCCGCGTCGCCCTCGACGAAGACGGCGTCGTTGTTGCCGATCACGGTGGGCGCTTGGGTGGTTTGCGTGGGGAGAAAATCACCCTCGGTGACGGCGGTGAAGCTGCGGCTGCTTTCGTCGAAGAAGGTGGCCATTCCGTTGAGCTCGAGGCTCGCGTGGAAGCCCGCGCGCGGCACGTGGGCGGAATGAAACAGGCCGGAATTCAAATTCGAGCGGAAGGCTTCGACCAGGGGTGCGAAATAGCCCGAGGCGTTGCGGCCGGTATACGCGGCCAGCCGCGCGTCGACCTGGGCCGTGACGGGCCCGGCGGGGCCCGCGATGAACAATGCAATCGCAACGCCGGTTCGCAGATCCATGAGTTGTCACTCCATGGCGGCGAGGGAATGTATTATGATGGCGGCTCGGGGCGTTCGAACTATCCTAGCATCGGTGTGGCCGCGAAGACCGTGCGGGAGATTACAGAATGCGATTGTTTATCATCTTCTTAATTGCCCTTAACCTATGGGGTTGCTCCCAGCAGGAGGAACGCGCCGTACCCGCCGACGCGCGCCGCCCCCTCATCTTTATAGCTGCCGACGGGCTCGAGTGGTCGGTGATGGAGCCCTTGATCAACGACGGCAAGCTCCCCGCCATCGCGCGACTGATGGCGAACGGCTCCTACGGCTATCTGGAGTCGATGATCCCGACCTACTCCCCGGTGGTGTGGACCTCGATCGCGACCAGCAAGTCCCCGGAGAAGCACGGCATCGAGCACTTCGTCTACTCCCACGCCGGCACGCAGCGTTACTACACCAGCGGCCACCGCAAGACCAAGGCCTTCTGGAACATCCTCTCCGACTACGGACTCACCACCAACCTGCTGGGCTGGTGGATGACGTACCCCGCCGAGACCATCCACGGCGTGATGGTGGCGCAGACCAACACCACCGGTGTCCTCGACGACCCCAAGCGCGCGCTGTGGAAGGGATCGCTCTTGCGCGGCGTCGAAGACCAGGTCTCACCGCCCGAGCGGCAGAACGAGGTCATGGATATTCTGGAAGAAACGGAGGCCTCGTTCGATTCACTCGCGGGCGCGATCTTCGGCGCGGCCGCCAGTGCGCCCATGTCGCCGTTCACGAAACTCATGTGGGATCAGTCGCGCTGGTCGTTCCGCGCAGACGCGGTATACGTCCGTGTCGCGGAGCGTTTGCTTTCGTCGAAGGAGCCCTTCGACGTGCTCTCGGTCTACATCGGCGGGCCGGACGTGGCGGGCCACCGCTTCTGGCGCTACGCCTACCCGCAGGAGTTCTTCAGTCCGCCGGCAGCGGAAGAGATCGCGAACTTCGGGCGCGTGATCGACGACTACTACATCCACCTCGACCGCATGATCGCCGCCTTGCTGGCCGCGGCGCCGGAGGGCACCTCGGTCGTGATCGCCTCCGACCACGGCATGCACGCGATCAATCCGCGCGGCAAGTTCGCCGTCGATACCGCCCCCGAAGAGTGGAACTCCGGCCACCACCTCGATGCGCCCGCGGGCGCGCTGATTGTTTCGGGGCCGGGATTCGTCGATGCGACGCCGGGCGATTCGCTCGCGCTTCCGTTTGCGCGGGCATCGTTACAGAAGCTCGGCGGCGTCTTCGACGTGCTGCCGACGTTGTTGGCGTTGAAGGGGATTCCAATTGCGCGCGACTTCGAGGGTCGCGTGCTCACGGCGCTGATCGAGCCGTCCTGGTTGGAAAAGCACCCCGTGCGCGAGATCGACACCCACGACGACGAGGCGTTCGAAGCCGCGCGTGCGGCACGCATCAAGGAAGCGGCGGACCAAGCCGAGCGACTCGAGCAACTCAAGTCGCTCGGCTATATCCGCTAGCGGGCGATTACTTCAGCAGCACCATCTTCTTGGTCTGCGTGAACTTCCCGGCCACGAGCTTGTAGAAATACACCCCGCTCGCGGCGCGCACACCCGCATCGTTCACACCGTCCCACGTGATCTTGTAGATGTCCGCACGCTGGCGCTCGTTGATCAACGTCCGCACCTTCCGTCCCGCCACGTCGTAGATCACGAGGGAGACTTGATTGTCTCCCGCGATCGCATACCGGATCGTCGTCGTCGGGTTGAACGGATTGGGAACGTTCTGGTCGAGCTGGTTCGTCAGTCGATACGTCACCGAATACGGCCCGTACTCCGCCCCCAGCCCGTCGTCGGCCACTTCGCGCAGCTTGTACCAGTAGGTCCGGTTGGCGGCGATGGACTCGTCGCGGTATTCGTAGCTTCCGCCGCTCGTCGAACCGCTCGAG
>JAKEHA010000261.1 GCA_022615275.1 Candidatus Latescibacterota bacterium | reverse complement strand
TGCTGGGCGAGTGCTTCGTTCTCCACCGTGCTGGGGTCGGGGTCGCGCGCCGTCCAGAACTTCGCCCACGCCGTGGCCCGCTCCGCTTCGGGCGCTTCGCGCAACGGCTTGAGATCGGATTCGCTCGCGATCAACCCCAGCATCTCGAGGGTGGCGTCGAAGTCGACGCCCAGCATCGCGCGGGTGACGTCGATGCGGACCTCGACGCTCGCGGTCGCCACGCGCTCCGGCGCGACGGTGCGCGCGCGCAGGTTCACCCGGTACAGCCCGGGCGACCACTCGTCCACGTTGAAGGTGACGACGAAGTCGTCGTCCTTGCCCGTCAAGTTGACGCGCCGCTTGCCGTACGCGACCTGGCGTTCGCTCGCGTCCACCGCCTCGTAGAAGACGTCGCACGGCACCGCACCCTCCGCGCCGCCTTCGACGAAGAGCGCGAAACGCACCGCCGGTTGCCGGTCGAATCCGACGATGGCCGCGTCCGGCGGCATATCGGCTAGTCGGAGCGCGCTCGCCAGCTCTTGCCAACGCGCGAAGGTCTGCGTGAACGGCGTCGGTATGGACAGAACGCCGGGCGTGCCGAAGGCGAGACCGGAGGCCAGGAAGTCGGGAACGCGCAGCGTCACCGAACGCCGCATGCCGATGCTCGTGTTCTTGATCGTGAGCAGCGCGTCGATCACGTAGTCGCCGGGCGGCAACTTCAGGAGCCGCCACGAGCGCGATTTCTGGTCGCGCCGCCGGGTCTCCTCGTACGTCTTGACGGTCGCAAAGCCGTGCAACACGTACGTGGTGGGGGGGGCGTTCTCATGACCCGCGGGCCGCAACGAGATGTGCGCGTCGTAGCGGGCGTCGTAGTAGCCCTCCTTCTTCAGGAACACGAGCGTTCGGAACGGCACCTCCACGGTGACGCGCGTGACAGTGGCGCGGCTGGAATCGAGATAGGCGTTGGCGAAGAGCCCAAAGGGCTGCGCCGCCGCCGGCGACACCGCACAGGCGGCGATTACGGAGGCGAGCAGACAGAGGATCCTCGCACGGGTCGAAATCATGGCGTCCTTGGACATGGGAACGAGGGGAACTTAGGCCACCGCGCCGCGCCGGGGCAAGGAGGAACCGTCATTCGTGCCGCAACGCGGCGACCGGGTCCATGTCTCCCGCGCGACGCGCGGGATAGAGCCCGAAGCCCACCCCGACCAGCACCGAGAACACGAGCGACACGATCGTCCACGGCCACGAGAAGACGAACGGGAAATGGATCAGCTTGGATACGCCGAGGGCGAGAGCCGTGCCGGCCAACACGCCCACCACCCCGCCGATGCCGGTCAGCGTCCCGGCTTCGATCAAGAACTGGCGCATCACGTCGCCGCGTTCCGCGCCGATGGCGCGGCGCACGCCGATCTCGCGCGTGCGTTCCGTCACCGAGATCAGCATGACGTTCATTACGCCGATGCCGCCCACCAAGAGGCCGATGGAGGCGATGATGGTCAGCACGATGCCGATGGGCACGGTCACTTTCTTGACCAGATCGAGGAACGACTCGCTCGTCTCCACCGAGAAGTCGTTCTCCTGCCCCGGGCGCAATCCGCGTTGCACGCGCAGAGCGCGCGTCACTTCTTCGACGCCCTGTTCCAGGGTCGCGCCGTCGCGAACCGTCGCGCCCAAAGTGATCCAGTCGTTCTCCGTGTGCAGATCCCGGTAGAAGGTGGTGTGCGGCACGCACACGAAGTTGTCCGACCAGGCGCCAAAGATCGAATTGCGCGGGGTCATGGTTCCCACGACCTGGTACTTCGCGCCTCCGATCGTCACGTAGCGCCCGATGGGATCCGCCTGGGGGAAGAGGTCCTTGGCCGGCCCCGCCGCCAATACCACGACCCGCTCGCGAAAGCGCTCCTCGCTCTCGCTGATGAAACGTCCGCGGTCGATGGTGAGGGAGAACAACTCGGGGAGCCGGTGCGACGAACCCAGGACGGTCGTGGGCGGCGTCTTCTCGGCACCGTAGCGGACCGTGTAGTTCCCTTGCGACTCGATCATGAACACAGAGGCGTCCACGCTGGGACACGTGCGGGCCAGCGCGGCCGCGTCTTCGCGCGTGAAGTCGGCGCGCCGCGACAGCTCCTCCCTGTTTTCTCCTTCGACCACGAAGTCGAACTTCTGGACGTAGATGTAGGGGCGGTTGGCGGACGCCATGTCCTGGTAGATCTTCTTGCTCAAGCCCGAGAGGACGGTCACCATCATCAGCACGGTGGCGATTCCGATCGCGACCCCGAGGATGAGCAGCGCCGAGCGCATCCGATGCGCGCGCATCACCTCGAATGCCTGCGCGACGTTCTCGCTCCACAGATTCTGCCGAGACGGTGCCTGCATCGCCGACGCGCGCTACTCGGAACGCAGCGCCTCCACCGGATCGAGCCGCGCCGCGCGCAGCGCCGGATAGGTCCCGAACACGAGTCCGACCGCGACCGTCACCGCGAAGGCGATCCCCACCAGGGCCGCGTTGACGACGTAGGGCAACACCGACACCGCCGACACGATGGCCGCGATCGCGAAGCCCAGCGCCATGCCGGCGATACCACCGAACACCGAGAGCGTGGCCGACTCGACGAGGAACTGCCACATGATGGCGCCCTGGGGGGCGCCCACCGCCTTGCGCAGTCCAACCTCGCGCGTGCGCTCGGTGACCGACACCACCATCGTGTTCATCAGCACGATGCCGCCCACCAGCATCGAAACGCCCACCAGCGCCACCAACGCCGTCATCACGCCGCGGCTGATCGACTTCCACAGATTGATGAGCTGCTCGCTGGAGGTGACCGCGAAGTCGTTCTCGTCGCGCGGGCCCAAGCCGTGGCGGATGCGCATCGCGACCGTCGCCTCCTCCATGGCGTCTTCCAGCAAGCGAATGTCGTCGGCCACGATGCGGATCTCCACCGTCTGCTGGGGGCCGAACACCTTGCGGTACGCGCCCAGCGGCACGATCACGAAGCGGTCGCGGCTCTGGCCCAGGATGCGGCCGCGCTGCGCCGCCACCCCGACCACGCGAAAATGACGGTTGCCGATGCGAACCGTCATTCCCTCCGCGTCGCGCGGCGCGATCAATCCGGCGTACACGTCCCACCCCAGGAGCGCCACTTGCGCGTTCTCGCGGTCGTCGATCTCGGTCAGGTGGCGCCCCCCCGCGAGCGGAATGTCGCTGATATACGGATACACGGCGTCGCAGCCCGCGATCGTCACCTCGACGCTCTTCCCCAGCGCCGACACGTTGACGCCGCCGGACTCCGCGCGCGCGCTCACGTATTTCGCCAACTCGAGCGATTCGCGCAGCGCGTCCGCGTCATCGCGGGTGAGGTCGGGGTTGTACATCACCTTGTCGATGAAGGTCTCGAAGTCCTCGATCGCTTCCAGGAAGTTGACGCGTTGGATCGAGAAGAGATTGCTGCCCTCGGCGGCGACTTCGTTGCGCATGTAGAGGTCTATGCCGCCTAGGAGCGACACTACCGCGATCACCGACATGATGCCGACGATGTTGCCGAGCAGCGTCAATAATGTGCGCAGCTTGTTGGCGAGGAGCGCCGTGTAGGCGATGCGCACGCCCTCGAGGACGACGCGGAACGAGGGGCGCACGCGCTACGACCTCCGCTTGCGGTCCGCGTCCTTCTTGATCTTGACGGCCTGGCCGTCGCGGATCTCCCCGATGATCTTGAACGGACCCGACACCACCTGGTCGCCTTCCGCGAGGCCGGACAGCACGACGAAGTGGCTCTGCCCCGCGATCCCCACGCGCACGGGCCGGAAGCGCGCAACCCCGTCTGCCACGACGAACACGCCCTCGATGTCGCGCGGCTCGTCGTCGGTGGCCGCGGTGTCGGCGGCCGCACGGTCGGGTTCCGCTGCCTCGTCCCTGCGATCGCCGCGCCGGCGCTCGCGCGCAAGGCGCTCGGGGTCGCGAACGGTGAGGCACTGGATGGGCACGGCGAGCACGCGCTTCTCCTCGGCCACCGCGATATCGACCGACGCGGAGAGCCCGGGCCGGATGTCCGGAATCGAATCCTGGATGCCGATCACGACCTTGAAATCGACCGACTCCTGCCCCAACCCCACCTGCGTGCGCAGCGCGCTGTTGCCCACCTCGGTGACGATCCCGCGAAACGTCGTGTCGGGCTGCGCGTCGAGCCGCACGGTGGCCGCCTGCCCGACGCGCACGTGCACGACCTCGGTCTCGTCGACCTCGACTTCGGCCTCCATCTCCGCCAGATCGGCGATCGTCAAGAGCACCGTGCCGGGGTTGTTGATGGTCCCCATGATGGCGCTCTCGCCTTCCTCTACGTTGAGCGCCGTGATGACTCCCGACATTTCCGCTTCGATGTGCACCTGGCGCAGGTCGTGCTGCGCCCGCTTCAAGGAGGCGCGCGCTTGCGCGAGTTGTTCCCGCGCCGAACGCGCGCGAGCTCGCGCGATGGCGAGGGACGACGAGGCGGTCTTCAGCTCGCTGTCCGACATGAAGCCCCCCTCTTGCAGCTGCACCGCGCGCGCGTAGTCGTCTTCCGCTTTCGCCAGGGCGGCATCCTCGAGCTGCACCGACGCTTCCGCACCGCGCACCGCCGCCGTCAGCTGCTCCACTTGGGATTCGTAGGGAGCCGCGTCGATCTCGAGCAGGAAGTCACCCTTCTCGACGCGCTGTCCCTCGACCACGGCCAGCTTGGTGACCTTGCCGATGGTGTTGGCGCTCACGTTCACGAGGCGCTTGGGCTGAATCTCGCCCGAGGCGGTCACCACCTTGGAGACGTCGCGGCGCGTCACCTTCGCGACTTCGACGTCGACGTCCTTGCCGCGCTTCACGCCCAGGTTGATGGCGACGAGGGTGGCGAGCACGACCGCGCCCGCGACGATGATCAGCACGTTTCGCTTCCTGGTCACGTCACACTTCCTTCGTGATGGGAGTCGGGGTGCGACGGCGATCGACCTCGACGCGGCCGTCCCGCAGGCGAATCTCGCGCCGCGCGTGGGCGGCGACGGCCTCGTCGTGCGTCACGACGATCAGCGTGTGGCCGCGTCCGTGTAGCTGGTCGAACAGCGCCATGATCTCGGCACCCGACTTCGAATCCAGGTTTCCGGTCGGCTCGTCGGCCAGGATGATCGACGGGCTGTTGACCAATGCGCGCGCGATGGCGACGCGCTGGCGCTGGCCACCGGACAGTTCATTGGGCTTGTGTCGCGCGCGGTCGGCGAGGCCGACTGCCTCCAGCGATGCGTTGGCGCGCTCCCGGCGCGTGGACGCGTCCAAGCCCGCGTAGATAAGCGGCAGCTCGACGTTCTGGAACGCGGACGCGCGCGGCAGCAGATTGAAGGTCTGGAAGACGAAGCCGATTTCCTTGTTGCGCACGTGGGCGAGGGTATCGTCGGGCATCTCGGTTACGTTTTCGCCGTTCAAGATGTACGTGCCCTCGGTCGGCGAGTCGAGGCAACCGATGATGTTCATGAACGTGGTCTTGCCCGAGCCCGACGGGCCCATGAGCGCGACGTACTCGTTTCGCTCGACGTCGAGATCGACACCGTCGAGCGCGTTCACGACGTGACTGCCCATCTGGTAGCGCTTGGCGATGCCGCGCATGTGGATCAGCATAAGGGTCGAGAGCATAGCACGCGGGCGGAACGCTGCAAAGCAGCGCCCCGCCCGCGCGAGTTGGTCGAGATAAGAGGAGAATCGGGTGCCTAGGGCGTCGTCACGATACGTCCGGTCGCGCGCTGCAAGTCGGCGCGATTGACGAGATAGTCGACGCGCGCGTCGATCAGGCTGGCTTGCGCCGAAGTCAAGGACGAGCTGGCCTCGATGGTCTCCAGGATCGTTCCCGCGCCCACGCGGTAGCGCTCCTCCGCGAGGCGGAGGTTCTCTTCCGCGGCCGCTACGGTTTCTTCGGCCAGTTCGAGACGCTCGGTCGCCTGCTCTATGTTGAGCACGATCTGCTTCACGTCCAGAACCGCGTCGATCTTGGCCTGCTGCAAGTCGTACTCGGCGATGCGGTGCTGCGCTTTCGCGCTCTGGATGCCCGACTTGGTCTGGAAACGGTCGAAGAGGTTCCAGTTCAGAAACGCACCGATCGACCACGAGTAGTTGTTCTTGAACACCTCGCCGCCGCCGGGGAAGGTACGGTCGTTCCACCCGTAGTTGAACGACGCGTCCACCGTCGGGTAGCGCTGCTTCTCCGACACCGAGAGCCCGGCGCGGGCGGCGTCGATGCGATGCCGGCTGGCCAGGAGATCGGAGCGGTGCTCGAACATGTAGTCGATCTCCGCGTTCAGGTCGACCCCGGTGGCGGCGAAATCGATCGACTCGTCGACCTCGAGCGGCGCGTCCTGCGGGATGTTGAGGCGCGACTTCAAGCGCGCGTCGGCGATGGCCCTGGCGTTGCGCACGTTCATGAGCAGCAATTCGCTGTTGGAATAGTCGACGCGGGCTTGCAAGTAGTCGGCCTTGGTCCGGGAACCGATCTTGTAGAAGGCTTCGATCTGCTCCAGGTTGCGCCGCTTGGCCTCGAGGTTGGCCACCTGTACCTCTTCGAGCTTCTTCTGGCGCACCAGCTCGTAGTACTCGCGGATGGTGAGCGCGCGCACGAGGTCGCGCGTGTACTCCAGGTCGTAGGCCGCGGCGTCCGCGGACCGCTTGGACTGGTCGATCGTATTGTAGCTGGCTCCCCAGTTGAACACGTTCAACTGGCTCGAAATCGAGAACGAGTACTGCTCGTAGTCGAACCCGCTGGGCTGGATGGGACGGCCCTGGTCGTCGATCACGATGCCGGTGGTGGGTCCCGCCCACGAGTGCCCCGCCCACATGTTCAGACTCAAGCTGGGCATCAATCCGCCGTAGCTGCGCAGGACGTCGCTGCGCGCCGACCGCAACTGCTCGAAAGACATGCCCACGTTGGTCGATGCCTCCAGGGCGAGCTCGAGGCAGCGCTCGAGATTGTACTGCTCGGCCCGCGCACCGGGTACGAGCGCGCATAGGATCAGCATCTGGGCTACGATCGCCCGGCGAAAAGTCATCTGGTCACCTTCCCGTTGGCAAAAAACAAGATGCGGCCACCGTCGCCGCCGTCCGTGAGTGAAAACGAACGAACGTAGTACGGCGGGGGGGGTTCGAATGTTCCGCCATTATAGCCGCGCCCCCCCCCGGCGGCAGGGTCAAAAAATGTCCCCACCCCGCCTACGGGTTCGCCGCGGTGGTACGGCCCGTTCCTCCCGGTCGCTGGTAAACGACAAGCGGGCCGCGTTCGCGGCCTTGAGCTCTTCGATCACATCCGACACGACCCCGTAGGGCGCCTTCTCGTCGGCGTTGAGCGCTACCACGGCGTCGGGCGACTCCATCAGGACCGTCTTGATGATCCCCTCGACGTCCGAGGTCGTCACCAGACGGTCGTCGATCGAAATGCGACCCGTCCGATCGATCCAGATGCGCGCCACGTGCTCGCGTCGCGGCTTCTCGGCGGTCTCGGCGCTCGGGAGGACGATCTGCAGGCCCTGTTCGAGGCGAAAGATGGTCGTGGCCATGAAGAAGATGAGCAGCAAGAAAGCGATGTCACCCATCGACACGGTCGGGATGGTGTTCCCCACACGGTGCTTGCGCTCGAAGCGCATCGGGCGCACGTCACTTCACCGTCCGCAAGGAAATGCGACGACAGTTGGCGAGCTTGATCTCGTCCAAGAGGTCGACCATGAGCCCGTAGTCGGCGTCGCGGTGGGTCGAGAGGAGCACGACCAACTCGGGGTTGGCCGCCAGCCGGGTCGAAACCAGCCCCCGCACGTCGGAGAGCACCACCGGCTGGCCCTGCACCTCCACACGGCGATCGGCGAGGGCGCGGATCTCGAGCACGTCCTCGGCTTCGACGCGCGTGGGCGCCGTAGTCCGGCCCGGCAGCACCAGCGGGATGCCTTCCTCGACCGCGAAGGTCGTCGTCACGACGAAGAAAACCAGCAGGAGAAACGCGAGGTCCGACATCGACGCGGCCTGAAACTCGCACGCGCCGAACCGAAATCGTCCCCTGCGTCGTTGCATGGTCGAGTACCCCCGCTTGGGCGGCCGCGCATCCGGGGCGCGGTCGCGTCAGCCGCGATCGAGCGGCCTTCTTCCCCCGGGCCCCTTCGGGTGCTCGAGGTCCATCAGTTCGTCGACCAAGTCGGCGCTCGCTTCTTCCATCTCGAGCACGAAGCGGTCGATCTGCAGCACGAAGTACGAGTAGAAGGCCGACACCGGCACCGCGATCATGAGACCGGCCGCGGTGGTAATGAGAGCTTCCTCGATCCCCTGCGCGACCAGCTTGGCCGATACCTGCTCGGCGGCCGCGATAGCCGCGAATGCGGCGATCATTCCGGTCACCGTACCGAGGAATCCCAGCAGCGGCGCCACGTTCGACACCGACGCGAGTGCCAGCAAGCCGCGTTCGAGGTGCGCCATTTCGATGGCCCCGGCCGACGTGATCGCCTTCTCCACCGCTTCCGGCCCGCGGTTCGCGCGCAAGAGCCCGGCGTGCAGGATGGCCGCGATGGGCCCGCGCGTGCGCTGGCACAACTCGCGCGCCGCTTCCGGACCCTCCGTGCGGAGCGCCTGCGTGACTTCGACCATCAGTCGCCGCGTGTTGACGCGCGCGCGCGACAGCGTCCACAAGCGTTCGACGATCAGGACCAACCCGAGCACGGCGCACAAGAGTAGCGGGTACATGACGATCCCGCCCTTGAGATAGAGCTGGCTAAGCGCGCTGCCGCGAATGCGGTCCATGAACGAGCGCTCGCCGGAAGCAACGGACTCGGCGACGGCGGAGTGGACGGAGTCGGAATCGGCCGTCGCGACGACGGGCTGCGTGCGGGGGATGCCGCCCTGCGACGCCGCGGCGGCGGGTAGGAGCGTCAGCACGACGAATGTCAGGGCGAGTCGCGACACGGTCTTGGTATGGTCGTTCGAGCGATACGCCCGCGACCATAGCCGCGCCGGCGCTCGCCTGTCAACCGTGGCACCCACGCGGAGAAAGGGGCTACTTGTCGGAAATGGTCGAGCTGCGCTCGAGCGTGTACGTGCCGTGCCCGTCGCGATCGACGAAGAGGAAGCGCATGCCGACGTCCATCTGCTGGATCTTGTCGCGCCGGAGCATCGGTTCGCCGCCCGCGACGTAGATCCACAACTCGTACGGCACGCCCGTGTTGTCCTCGGGGCGGCTGCGCGCGTTGGACGAGCCCCCCGAGATGGTGTTGCGAATGACCGGCAGGGTGTACTGCTTGGAACCCACCGAGCTGAAGTTCATGGGGTGGAAGGGGTCGTCGACGATCATCTCGGCCTCGAGCAGGGTCTCGTAGTTGAGCGGGATCACGTCCTGGATCAGTTCGTCGGGCGGACCGTAGCGCAGGTAGATGTCGCCCTGCGGCGTCATGACCGCGGGCCCGCGCTCGGCGTAGTGCGCGTTGATGTAGGCCATCCGCTCCACGAAGGTGTCGTAGGCCTCGTTGCTACCGCTGTCCGGCGAGGGGTCGAAGGCCTTCCACAACGCGTCGAGCTGTTGTTCCTGCTCTCCTGGACTCTTGTGCTGGAACGCCTTGAACTCGTCATCACCGAGCAGGAAACGCGCCTCGGCGAGATACTCGCGGTGCGGAATTTCCCACGTGCGCAGGTCCCATGCGATGGAGAAGTCGCCGCTCTTGACGCGCGTGATGGTCTCTCCCTCGAGCCCGAAGGACAGATAGAGCGAGTACACGCCGGCCGGCATGGTGGTCACGTCCTCGCGCAGCAACACCGGGTATGTGCGCACCGCCAGTCCCTCGGGGGCCGGATTGGGCAGCGTGCGCTTGGTCTCGCGCACCGCCTCGCCCTTCGCGTTGACGATGTCGGTGCGAAACTCGAAGCTCGGCGACTTCGCCATTGCGTCCGGCAGATACAGCTCGACATAGACCGAAAGCGTGTCCTTATGCAGTCCGTACATGCGCGCCGCATTGGGCTGGTACTTGCGGATGCCCTGCTCTCGCGGGTCGACGGCCCACACGAACAGCGGCGTGCTGAAGGACGGTTCGTTCTCGGGAATCTCGGGCAGGTTCAAACGCGCGCGGCGCACCGCCGAGGTCTTGTTCTTGTCCTTGATCAAGCCCACGATGCTGATCTTGGGCGCGTCCAGGTTCTCGAGCGAGACCGAGAGCCAGTATCCGCCCGGCGCCAGGTTGAATTGCTTGATCACGGTCTGGAACGCGAGCGAGCTTTCCACCCGGGAGGCGTCGGTCTCGACGAACGTCATGGTCTCGTTCTGCCTGACGATCTCCTTGCCGTTATCGTCGGTGAGCAGGTAGCTGAACGTCACGCGCGACTTCCATTCCACCTTGCCCGCCTCTTTGAAGCGAAGCGAGTGGTTCGGAATGCGCACGAACACCTGCGTGAGGTCGCGGTTGTCGTGCCCGCGAAACGCGGCCGAATCGAGGTGGAAGTCGAAGTCGCCGCGCCCCGCGTGCTGCGCGAGCGCCGGGCCGGCGAGCACCGCGAGCAGGGCCGCGGCCAAGAAAATATGGGCGCCCCCGAGGGCGCCCATACGTGCGGACGTATTCCGCGGCCGAGCCATGATCAATAGGTGAAGGCGAGCGAGATTCGGTGGACGTCACCCAGGAATTCGTACCCGCTCCACGCGTAGTCGAACGTCAGGTCCGACGTCTGGCTGGTGTCGATACGCAGGCCCATGCCCGCCGAAAGTCCCTCGCTGTCGGTGTTGACGTTGTAGCCGCCGCGCAAGAAGAAGAACTGATTGAACCCGTACTCGGCGCCCAGGTTGATTCGCTCCTGGTTGTCCGACGGATGCGCGAACTCGAATACGCCCTGCAGGCTGTTCACACCCTGGGAGTAGGGTGTCGCTGCCATCGCGACCTTGAACATGGTCGGCATCTTGGACGAGCGGTCGTCGAAGTCGACCTCGCTGCCCAGGCTCTGGATCATCATGCCGAGTCGCATGCCCCACAGGCCGATGCGATAGATCAAGCCGAAGTCGAACGCGAACGCATTGACGCTCTTCTCGGCCAGACCCGAGTGAATGAAGTGCACCGTCGCACCCGAGGAGAACTTGTCGGTGAAGAACTTGGCGTACGACAGTCCGAACGACATGTCGCCCGCGTCGAACTCCTCGCCCGTGCCCTCGGGCAGGAACACCGTGCGAACCACTTGCGGATCCATCGTGAGCGCGCGCGCGCTGACACCCCAGGTGCCGGGCACGAACGGCAGCGTGAACGCACCCGCCGCGTAGTTGAGCTTGATGTCGGCAGGCCACCATGTGTACGACAACGACACGTCGGTGCGCGTGATGTCGACCATCCCGGCCGGGTTCCAGTACGTCGCGGTGGCGTCGTTGGAGATGGCGGTAAAGGCGCCGCCCATGCCCGAGCCGCGGGCCGACACGCCGATCTTCAGGAACTGAAGGGCGTAGGTGCCCACCTTCGCGAAAGGTTCGGTGGCAAACGACTGCGCCGGCAACGCCGCCACGATCAGCGCCGCCGCTACACCCCGATTGAACCTTGATCTCACGTTTCTCTACCTCCTGAAAGGATACCGGCGTACCGGATCTAGAACTCGAACCCGAGTCCCAACCGCCACAAACGGTGGGTTTCCCAAATGGTCGGGTCGAACACCGGGTTGAAGTCGTCTCGGCCGTCGGCGTCCGTGTCTTGGAGATACGCGCCGCCGTATTCCCCCGTCTCGGTCAAATATGAGCCGTTGTCCATGTTGGCCGCAACCAATCCCGGGAACGCGGTCGGCGCGTCACCGTTCGGCAACAGCACGTCCTCGTCCAAGAGGTTGCGGCCCTCGAAGAAGAGTGTCAGCTCGCGCCCATACACGTTGAACAGCTTGCGGCCCTGGATGCTCAGCTTGTGGGTCGGCTCCAGGCGGCGCGAGTTCTCCCAGGTGGGATCGTTCAAGCGCGCGAAGCGATCGACCGGGGTCCATGGGAGACCCGAGCCGTACTGATAGATCATGGTAGCGCCCCACTTGTTGCGATCCTGCAGGCGCAGCGTCACGTTGAAGGTGTTCCGCTGGTCCCAGTTCAGCGGGTACTCCTCGGTCGGCAGGTGGGTCAGACCCTCGGCCGAGCGGCCGAAGTCGGAGTCGCTGGCGACACCGTCCGCGAACGAGTACGTGTAGTACACCTCGAAGCCGAGGCGGCGCGTCAGGCGCTTCTCCAGCGAGAGTTCCACGCCGCGCGAGCTGGCGTAGGTTCGATTGATGAAACGGAACGCCTGCACGCCGGTCGAGTCGTCGGTGACGCGGGTCGACGAGATCAGGCCGTAGATGTCCTTGTTGAACACCACGAAGTTGGCTGCGATGTCGTCGGTGAACTGGTGCGAGATGCCAGCCTGGTAGGAGACGGTCAGCTCGGGCTCCAGGTTCGGGTTACCCAGCGTTCCCGTCGAACCAACGGGGTCCTGGGTGCGGAACAGGTAGAAACGGCTCGGCCACTGCGTGAAGCGGCCGTAGTGGAAGAAGAACTTGTCGCGGTCCGTGATCGGGAACGCAACACCCAGGCGCGGCGAGAGGTTCCACTTGAACTCGTCGACCGACTGGTCGATCTCGCTGCTCGCGATCTGGACCTGGCTGTTGTTGCCGACCGTGAACCACTCGTAGCGAAGGCCGCCGTTGACGACCATCCCTTCGTAGTCCCACTTGTCCTGGATGTACACCGCGCCTTCGGCGTTGTAGTTCTCGTAGGTATTGACGTTCAGACCCTGCTGCACCCTTCCGTACTCGTCGATGCGCGTCAGCGCGGGATTGACACGCTCGTCGTCGTTGAGGTCGTTGTAGAGCACCTGGAGACCGGTCTTGATGCGGTGCCCCTTGAACTGGTCCGACACCACGTCGCCCTTGAAGAGGTACTGCAGTGAGTGCTGGTCCGAATAGAACGGGTAGTCGTACGCGGTGACGAAGTACGGGAAATCGTCGTCCGTGTACCAGACGGCGTTGGACACGCCGGCGTTCAAGTAGGTGCCGTCCGGGAGCGTCACCGGGAGTCCCGCGGTCGAGAACGACGCCGGGTCCTTCTGCTCACCGAACTCGTCGAGCACCGAGCTCTTGCTGCGCAGGTCGAGGCGCGAGAGTTTCAGCGTGTAGAGCAGCTTGCTGGTAATGTTGTGGCTGAAACCGAGCTTGAGCTGCAGGTTCTCCGCCCGCGTCTCCGGCGTCGTGGTGGACGAATTGAACGGCACGTAGGAGGAATCCGCACCCTGGGGGGCGGTCAAGAACGGCTTGAAGTCGCTGGCTCCGCGCTGGAAGCCCTCGAACAGCGCCCACGGCTTGTACGAGACGGAACCGCCGGGACCCTGCACGGCCTCGTCCCAGACCACGGTGACGACTTGGCTGCCGAAGCGAAAGTCGGCAGCGCGGTAGTCGTAGTAGGTCACGACGTACTGCTGGCCGGTGTTCGGATCGCGCACCAGATCGATCACGTCCACGGGACGCACGTTGAGCTGCGCCGCTTGCTTGTTCGGATCCTTCTCATCCGCCCACGGTCCGTGATTGATGCTGCGCAGACGGTCGAACTGGAATTGCTCGCGCCCGTTGACGGGCGGGCCGGCCACGACGAGCCCCTGGAAGTACCACACCTTCGATACGTAGCCCTCGATGTTCCAGTTGTTGATGTAATCGTCTTCGCGCAGCTGCGAGTAAATCGCTTCGCCGTCGACCTTCATGCGCGCCATCTTGTAGGTGAGCTTGCCCTGGACGTTGTAGGCGGACGTTTGCCGCTGGCGGAACTTGAGCCAGTCGGTGATCTTGTGTTCCTCGCGCGGCTCGATGGTGGTGTTCTCGGTATCGCCCCAGGTCGCTTCGCCCGATATGTAGTAGCGCAGGTTCTTCCACCACGTCGGCCCGCCGAAACCCAGGCTCAAGCGGTCGAAGTTGGTGTAGGTCTTGTCGGAGCGCCCGAAGTCGTCGGTGAAGTAGCGCACTTCGCCGCCGAAGGTGGCCCCACCTTCCTTGGTCGCGATGTTAATGACGGCCGACTGCGCGTCGCCGTACTCGGCGTCCATGCCGCCCGAGACGATTTCGGAACCGGACGTGCCCAGCATGCCGACGTCGACGGAGCCGCCGCCCAGGGGATCCGACACGGGAACGCCGTCGATTTGAATCTGGACTTCGTTGCTGCGGCCGCCGCGCACGTGCATGTCGTCGCCGGTCTTGACGATGCCCGCCTTCAAGCCGATGGCGTCGACGACGTCGTCGACCGGCATGTCGAGCACCTGTTCCGAGGTGACGCCGCTTCGGACTTCGGTCGATGTGACTTCGACCATTGCCTTGTCCGCGGTCACGACGATGTCGGGAACCGTAGCAACGACCTTTTCGTCGAGCTTGAAAGCGACGGTTGCAGTGGCACCCGCGTTGACGACAACGCCGGGTTTCTCTGCGTTCCCGAACCCCATCATCATTGCGCGAACCGTGTAAACGCCGATGGGGACACCCTTGATCTCGAATTTTCCGTCGGAGAGACTCATGGCACCCATGGTGGTGCCGACGATCATGACGTTGGCGTACGCGAGGGGTTTGTTGTCTTTGGCAGACAGGACGGTTCCCGTGACCGTACCCGTCTGCGCGAGCGCCGAGGACGATGCCAATCCCAGGAGCGCGGCGACGATCGCGACGATCATCGCTCCGCGTCTGTCACGTGGGAACATTCGCGAAACCCCTTTCGCTTCGCACGTGCCCCGGCTCTCCGGGGGCGTGTTTAACACACCGTTAATCTTTTTTTGGTGGGGACGATCCCACCGCGGCGGTCCCAGCCTCCGCGGCGGCTTCGAACAGGTGGGGTCACTCTATCACAGCCGTCCGCTGCAATACTAGCATTATCACTGACTTCGCTGGCAATATAGACCAGCCCGCCCGGGGCTGTCAATATAAGTCATCCGTCGGTCACTCCTGGGGCCGCAGCGGCGGCCGAACCCAAAGCTTTCGAACGAATTAGCACTCGCCTGCCGGCTTCGGGGGCCGACGTGGTGGGATATCGGCCCGTGGGGAACTTGGGGGAGGGTGCTCCAGCAGTGGATGCACCCTCAATATGTTCCGGGTCGGCAGTATCGTCAACCCGCCCGGCGAAGATTGCCGCGCCGGACCTACTTCTCGTAGAGCCAGCACGCCGTCCGGTGCCCCGGGTCGACCTCGCGATTGGGCGGGGTCTGCTCCCGGCAAACCGACATCGCATGCGGGCAGCGGGTATGGAACGCGCACCCGCGCGGCACGTCGGCCGGGCTGGGCACGTCCCCGGGCAACAAGATGCGCTGGCGCCTCACACCCGGCTCCAAACTGGGCACGGCACTCAAGAGCGCCTGCGTGTACGGATGTTTGGGATCGCGATAAAGCTTGGTCGCGGGTGCCAGCTCCACGATGCGCCCCAGGTACATGACGGCGACGCGGTCGCTGATGTACTCCACGACGCCGAGGTCGTGCGCTATGAAGAGGTACGTCAGTCCCAGCGCGTCCTGAAGGTCCTTCAATAGATTGATGATCTGGGCCTGGATCGACACGTCGAGCGCGCTCACCGGCTCGTCGGCGATGATCAGATCGGGCTCGACCGCGAGTGCCCGCGCGATGCCGATGCGCTGGCGCTGGCCGCCGGAGAATTCGTGCGGGTAGCGATTCATGTACTCGGCGGGAATACCGACGCGATCGAGGAGCGACGCGACGCGCTCGCGCACCGCTTCGCCGGAGGCGAGCTTATGGATCTTGATCGCCTCGGCGATCATACTGCCCACCGTGAGACGCGGGTTCAGCGACCCGTAGGGATCCTGGAATACGATCTGCATGCGCCGGCGCAGCTTGCGCATGTCGGTGGCGTTCTGCTCGAAGACCGGGATGCCGTCGAAGGTCACCGAACCCGACGTGATGTCGGTCAGGCGCAAGATGGCGCGCGCGAGTGTGGTCTTGCCGCAACCGCTCTCCCCCACCAGTCCCAGCGTCTCGCCGCGATAGACCTCGAAGCTCACGCCGTCGACGGCCTTGATCCAGCCCGCGATCCGCGACAGCACACCGCGCCGAATCGGGAAGTGCTTGCACAGGTTGTCGACCTTGAGGAGCACTTCGCCGCGTTGCGCGCTCCGGCGCTCGCCGGTCTGGACTTCCGCTTGCGGGCTAGCCACCTTGCACGTCCTTCCAGCACCGAATCGAATGCCCCGGCTTCACGTCGCGCAGTTGGATCTCCTCGTTGTCGCAACGGTACTCCGCGTACTTGCAGCGATCCGAGAAGCGACACCCCTTGGGCAGGTCGAGCGGGTCCGGAACCTTGCCCGGGATCACCTTGAGGCGCTCCCCCTTGTGTGCGATGCGCGGGATGGACTCGCGCAGGCCGCGCGTATACGGGTGGCGCGGATCGTGGAACAAATCGTTGACGCTCGCGACCTCCATGACCTTGCCGGCGTACATGACGATGACGCGGCGGCAGGTCTCGGCGATGACGCCCAGGTCGTGCGTGATCATGAGGATGGCCATGCCGAAGGTCTGCTGCAATCCTTGCAGCAACTCGAGAATTTGCGCCTGGATGGTGACGTCGAGCGCGGTG